>NZ_NEWI01000125.1:0-7621 GCF_002135005.1 Halorubrum sp. SD612
TCGCTCGCGCGGATCCGATCGTTCCGTCCGACTGTAGCGAGGGTACTTCGAAATCGACCTCGTCGAAGACGCCGTCGTCGATCGGTTTCGGATCATCGAGATTGTCCTCGACGAGATCGCCTATCGGAACTTCTCGTCCATCAGCAAGTGTCACATTAGTATCAAATTTAAGACACTTACCCGTGCCGGGGTCACCGATCAGGAGCATGTGCAGGTCGCCCCGGATCCGCGACCCGTCGGGGAGGTGTTTGGTGACGCCGGAGAACAGCTGGAGGATCATCGCGAGCTTCTCCTCCTCGTAGCCGTAGATGGCCGGGGCGATGGAGCCCACCATCGCCTCGTAGATGTCGTCGCGCTCGGAGAGCTCGATGATGTCGCGTTTGTCCGCCTCCGTGATGTCCATGTCCTCGAACTCCTCGTCCTCGATGGAGATGGAGACGCCGTCCATGTACAGGTCGAAGATGGCGGACTTCTCGTTGCCCTGCTCGACCTGCTCGATGTGGAGGACGCCGACGCAGGTGACGTGGTCGCCGGGGCTCACCTCGCCGGTGATGTCGTCGACGATGTCGACGTCGAGCGACTGCGGCGTCTCGCCGCCGCGGAGTCCCTCGGGCGACTCCTGAATCCTGAGCTTCTGGGAGTCGACGAACTCGGACTGGTCGAAGTTGACGCGGAACGGGCCCTGTCGCTCGCAGCCCTGACACTCGTGAGGCTCCTGGAAGCCGCCGTCGGACTGCGGGATGTACGTCATCGTGCCGCAGCGCTGGCACTCGAAGGCGGCCTCGGTCACCTTCGGCCGGACGTCCGTGGCCTTGCGGACGATCCCTTGGACCGAGACGAGCTTGCCGATGTGGTCGTCGTGGACGCGGATGCCGCGGATGTCGACGCTGTCGGGGAGGTCCTCGATGCGGACGTGCGCGCGACCGAGGCTCACGTCGGCGGGGAGGTCGTAGAGCCGCAGCGCCTCCTCGGCGTACTCGCGCATCTGGTCCGGCTTGTTCAGGAAGTCCTCGGCGAGGTCGCGGTCGAACTGAAAGAGGTCGTCGTAGGAGACGTACAGCGAGCGCTGCTCGTTGGGGTACCGCTGGGCGAGCTGTCCGATCTCCTCACGGTAGTAGTTGCGATAGAACTGAATGAACCGCTCCGTGAGGTCCTGGGTGCCGGCCTGAGCCATTGCGACGCCACTTCGTCGGCATCACGTATGAACCTCCGGTTCGGAGCGGACGTGGTCGCGCCGGCGGACGTTCGGTGACCGTGCGCCCCGTCCGCCCGGCCTACGCGCGCCCGACGAACGTCGCGTCGGCGGAGGTTCGCCCCTCGTTGAACGAGAGCACCTTCGCGCGGATCACGTCGCCCGGTTCGAGCCCGCCCGGAACGTCCTCGGCGAAGAGGACGAACCCCTCGACTTTCCCGACCGCGACCTCGTCGCCGGAGTGGTGGTCGGTGAGCTCCGTCACGCCGAACTCGTAGGTCTCGCCGATCTCGACCGGCGGCTCGCGCTCCTGAGCCGCCTCGTGGGCGCGCTTCGATTCGCGCGCCTCGCTCGACGGACCGCGGAGCCGGCGGACGAGCGCGAACAGCGCGAGCAGCGCGACCGCGACGGCGAGGCCGACGGCGACCGGCGAGGTTGGAATCATACCCTCTCGGTCGGCCGCGGCCACCTAAACGATGTGGGTCCGCGACGACGCTTCGGCGGTCGACGGCGTCGCGGTCCCGCTCCTCGGACGGCCCGACTCCCGTCGCGCCCGCATGAGAAACGCCTTTGCCCTCGAAGCTCCCCTCTCGATCCGATGCGACACAGCCGCGGTTCCCGACGACTCGCGCACGGGTGTGGTGTGCCGTGAAGGTCGCGGACGCGGTGCCGGAGTTCGCCGACGCCTTCGGGTTCGACGAGTTCAACCGGATGCAACGGGAGGCGCTGCCGGGCGTCTTGGAGACCGACCACAACGTGGTCGCGTCGGCGCCGACGGCCTCCGGGAAGACGGCGCTCGCCGAGCTCGCCATCTGTAAGACCCTCTCGGAGGGCGGCACCGCCCTCTTCGTCGCGCCGCTGCGCGCGCTCACCAACGAGAAGGAGAGCGAGTGGGAGCGCTTCGAGGAGCTCGGCTACTCCGTCTACGTCGTCTCCGGCGAGCGCGACCTCAACCCCCGCCGCGCCGAGCGCGCCGACGTGCTGGTGACGACCCCCGAGAAGGCCGACAGCGCGACGCGGAAGCACGACTCCGCGCGCTACTCCTTCATCACCGACGTGGACTGCGTCGTCATCGACGAGGTCCACCTGCTCGACTCCGAGAAGCGCGGCGCGGTGCTGGAGGTCACCGTCTCGCGGCTGCGCCGGCTCCAGGACCCCCGCGTCGTCGCGCTGTCGGCGACGATGCCGAACATCGACGACGTGGCCGAGTGGCTGGACGCGCCCGCGGAGACGACCTACGCCTTCGGCGACGAGTACCGCCCCGTCGACCTCGAAACGGGCGTCAAGACGTACTCGCACGGCTCCAACGCGTTCGCCGACAAGTACCGGCGGCTCTACCGCGCGCTCGACTTGGCCGAGCCGCACGTCCGCGAGGACGGGCAGGCCTTGGTGTTCGTCTCCTCGCGGCAGGACACCGTTCAGGCGGCGAAGAAGGCGCGCGACGAGATCACCGAGCGGGACATCCCGATCGACTCCCGGGACGACTACGACTTCCACAACGAGGCCAAGGAGCTGACCAACGACACGCTCCGCCAGTCGGTCACGGACGGCGTCGGCTTCCACCACGCCGGCCTCGGCAAGGACGACCGCGACCGCGTCGAGGAGTGGTTCAAACAGGGGAAGATCAAGTTCCTCTTCTCGACGTCGACGCTCGCGTGGGGGGTGAACCTCCCCGCGCGCTGCGTCGTCATCCGCGATACGAAGTACCACGACCCCTTAGAGGGGGAGACGGACATCTCGCCGTTGGACGTGCTCCAGATGCTCGGCCGCGCCGGCCGGCCGGAGTACGACGACGTGGGGTACGGCTGGGTGGTCTGCGACCGCGCGGACGCCGACAAGTACCGCAAGCTGCTGCGCGACGGCAAGGAGATCGAGTCGCGGCTCGCGGCCGACCTCGAGTCGCACCTCAACGCCGAGATCGCAATGGGAACGATCCGGGGGTTAGAGGACGTGATGGCGTGGCTGGAGACCACCTTCTACTACGTCCGGGCGCAGTCGGAGCCCGAGGCGTACGAGTTCTCGACGCTCCGAGACCGCGTGCGTGACACCCTCGAATCCCTCGTCGACGACGGGTTCGTCGCGGCCGACGACGACCTCGCGATCGAGCCGACCGGACTCGGACGGCTCGCCTCCAAGTACTACCTCCGCCTCGACACCGCGCGCCGGTTCCGGCGGCTCGCGGACCGCGAGACGCTGACGGTCGACTCGGTGTTGGAGACCGTCGCCTCGGCCGGCGAGTTCGACTCCGTCTCCGCGCGCTCGGCCGAGTCGGACGCGATAGACCGGATCCTCGACGGCCGCGACACCGACCTCGAAGACGGCCACCGCAAGGTGTTCGCCATCCTGCTCGCCGGAATGGCCGACTCGATCTCCTCCGACCTCCGGTCGGACGCGTGGGTGATCCGGCAGAACGCGCTCCGCCTGCTCGCCGCGCTCGCGGAGTTCCTCGACCGCTTCGCCGGCCCGCGCGCCGCCAACCTCGCCCGCCGCGTCGAGGCGCGCGCCCAGCACGGCCTCTCCCGCGAGGCGGTCGCGCTCACGGCGATCGAGGGGGTCGGCGCCGGCCGCGCCGAGCGCCTCGCGGACGCCGGCCTCGCCTCCCCGGCGGAGGTCGTCGACGCCGGCGCGAAAGAGCTCGAAAACGCCGGCATGAGCGCCTCCGTCGCGGAGCGGATCGCCGACGCCGCGCGCGACTGCCCCCGGATCGACGTCGACTGGGGAGAGTTCCCGGACGCCATCGCGGTCGGCGAGAACGAGCTGTGCGAGGTCGCCGTGACCGCCGCCTCCGGGAGCGCCCGCGCCGGGATCCGCGTCACGGTCAACGACGTGGAGATGACCGCGACGACGACGTACCTCGACGGGGAGGCGACGGTCCCGGTCGGCGTGTTCGGCCCGCCCGACGCCGACGAGCTGGAGTTCGTCGTCGAGGTCGCCTTCCCGGACCTCCCGCTGCTGCCGGTCACGGCGACGCGGACGGTTCGGGTGGAGTAGGTCACTCCTCGCGTTCCCGCTTCGTGACGTCCACGTGGTACCCGTCGAGAACGTCCCGCCCGAGCAGCACGGGATAGTTCATGTGACTCCGGTTCTCGACGCTCGCGGTCACGGTCTGCCAGCGGTTCCCGATCTTCACGTCGACCTCGACGAGCGGGCGCCGCTGTCGCTTCTGGTGCGATCCGGACTTCACGCGGACCGTCTTGAGTATCGGCCCGGCGCCGGTCTCGGCGGCGACGTCGAAGTCGATGCTCGTCCGCCGGGCGCCGGTGTCCGACTTGGCGACCACGTCGACCGCCCGCTGGCCCGCGCTCACCGTCACGGCCTCGGTGTAGCCGATCGTCTTTACCCCCTCCGGATCCGGATCGACAGAGGGCTTACAGGCGGGGACCGAATCGTCCAGCACCGACGCGAGGGACGTGACGCGATCGCGATCGACGCCGCCGCCGCCGCGCTCGACAGCGAGCGCGGCGATGTACGGCGCCGGACTGACCCCCGTCGCCTCGAAGAGCCCCTTGAATCCCGCCGTCACGTTCACCTCGAGCACGTACCAGGCGCCGTCGCGACGCAACAGGTCGACCCCGGCGTAGTCGAGGCCGAGCACGCCGGCCGCCTCTCGCGAGAGTCGCGCCGCCTCCTCGGGCAGATCGGCGGTGAAATCTTCGACCTCGCCGCCGACGGCGACGTTCGTTCGCCACTCGTCCGACGGCGCGTACCGCTTCATCGCGCCGACGACGCGGTCGCCGACGACGTACGCGCGGACGTCGAACGGCCGCTCGGTGCCCGTGTCGATAAACTCCTGTAAGAACGCCCGACGGCGAGCGATATGCGGAGCGACGACGTCGTCCGCGCCGACGACCGCCATCCGATTCCCGTTCGTCCCGATCGCGGACTTGTGGACCGCCTTCTCGCTCGTGAGACGGCTCCCCTCGTTGATCGTCCGTTGGCTGAATGCGACGTACGCGTCCGGAACCGGAATCCCCGCCGTCGCGAGTCTCGCCGCGGTCCCGTACTTGTGAAGCGCTTGGACGACGACCTCGGGCGGGTTCAACACCGCGCGGGACGCGGCGTAGGCCGTCGCGATCCCGAGGTCGTCCAGCGGCTCGGCGGCCTTCGTCGTCAGCAGTCGGTTCGCGACGACCTCCACGTCGGGGTCGAACCGGAGGCTCCCGTCTTCGATCCACGATCTGGCGTTCTCCTCGCGGAGCCAGACGGGCTCGTGTCCCAGCGCCTCAACGGCGTTGAGGATCGCTTTGGTCTCTTTGCTGTTGTGGAAACTCAACACGCCCACCCGAACGGGGGACGCTCCGTCGGCCGTCACCGACGGGTCCGAACCGGAGCCCTCTCTCATACCTGCCCTCCCAGAGCGATCCCGCTAAGTTAACCACACAATACCCGGTGCGAAGAGCGCGACCGGCCGCCCGGCCGCGCGGAGCGGCTCGCCGCCGACCGCTTTTCACCCATACCGCGGCCACCCGTCCCATGCCGCAACGACTCCGCGTGCTGGCCGGCGACTGCGTAGTGACCGACCGCGGCGACCGCACCCGCACCCATCGCGGACGCGTCGTCGTCTTAATAAAGCCCGACGACACGACGCTCGTCCACGACGCCGACGGCTACCAGCCGGTCGCGTGGCTCACCCGCCCGGAGAGCGTCGTCGTCGAGGGCGACGGCGACGGGTTCACGGTGACCGCCCGCGACGGCACCCGGCGGCTCCGGGTCGTCGCCGAGGCGGCGACCGCGAGCCGCGCGCTCCCCGTCACCGAGGCCGGCGTCCCGGTCGGGACCTGTCCCGACGACGGCGGGCCGCTCGTGCGCTCGCGCGGCGACGTGGTCTGTCTCGACTGCGAGGAGCGGTGGGGCCTCCCGACGGGCGCGAGCGTCACGGACGCGACCTGCGACGACTGCGGGCTGCCCAAGATCCGCGTCGAGCGCGGCGAGCCGTTCCACCTCTGTCTCGACCCCGCCTGCGACCCCATGGAGGACGCGGTCAGCGACCGCTTCGACGGGGCCTGGGACTGCCCCGACTGCGGGGGCGACCTGCGGGTCCGATTCGCGCCCGGCCGGGTGTACCTCGGCTGCGAGAACGACCCCGACTGCGAGACCACCTTCTCGTTCCCGGCCGGCGTCGTCGTCGACGAGTGCGACTGCGGGCTCCCCGTCTTCGAGACGGCGGCCGGACTCGGCTGTCTGGACGGGACCTGTCCGCTCGACGGACACGCGGTGAGAGAGAAAGCCGAGAGCGAAACGACGGAAACGACGGACCCGAACGCCGGCTAACGGCCGGCCTTCTCGGCCTCCCGGCCTACTCGGCGAGCTGCTGGCGCCCCGGCGCGATGAGCCGGTCGAGGTACTCCGCGAGCGCGCCCTTCGCGTCCGCGGGGTGGAGCTCGCCGGACTCCAGCTCCGCCTCGAGGTCGCCGTAGGCGTCGTACTCGAGGTCGCCGCCGTACTCCTCGGGTCGCTCGACGACGACCGACTCGAACCGCGGGAACACGTGGTACTCGAACACCTGGAGGACTGGGTTCTCGCGCTCGGCGCCGTCGTCGGTCGGCTCGGGGTCGGCGGTCGGCGGGCAGTAGGCGTCGTTCACCTTCGACTCGATGTCCTCGCGGGAGTCCTCCATCGAGATGGTGACGCCCTCGCTGGAGGACATCTTCCCGCGGCCGGTGCCGAGGTCGGCGATCAGCGGCGTGTGGAGGCTCGTCGGCGGCTCGCGGTCGATGCTCGGGAGCACGTCGCGCGCGAGCATGTGGACCTTGCGCTGTTCCATCCCGCCGACCGCGAGGTCGACGCCGAGGTACGGGATGTCGAGCGCCTGCATCAGCGGGTAGACGGCCTGCGACACCTTCACCGAGTCGCCGGAGGTGATCTCGGCCATCGCGCGCTCGGCGCGGGCGAGCGTGGTCTCCAGTTCGAGGGCGTGGAGGTCGAGGGTGTAGTCGTCGTCGAGCTGGAAGTCGGAGCCGAGGACGAACTGCGTGTTCGACTCGTCGAGCCCGTAGGCGATGAACTGGTCGCGCATGCGCTCGGCGGTGTGGCGGATCTCCTCGAACGACCCCTTGTCGTTGAGGTAGGCGTGTACGTCGGCCAACAGCACGGTCACCTCGAACCCCGCCTCCTGGAGGTCGATGAGCTTGTTCGCGGTGAGCATGTGACCGATGTGGAGCACGCCCGAGGGCTCGTAGCCGACGTACGCCCGCTTCCCTTCGGGGTCGTCGGCAAGCGCCTCGATCTCCGCCTCGGTGACCACCTCGGCCGCGTTCCGGGTGATCAGCTCGTGAGCGTCCATACCTCCGACTGTGCGCTCCCGGACATATGACTTCTGGATGCGTGCCGACCCTTCACGCGGCGGAGCGGCGACGCCGGAGTCACCCGCTCTCCTCGGTCTCGGGCAGCGTCCGCCCCGCGCGGTGTTCGGAGATGATCCGGTCGATC
>NZ_NEWI01000126.1:0-7508 GCF_002135005.1 Halorubrum sp. SD612
GCTCGGCTTCGACGACGGCCGCTCGCAGATGCGGTACGTCGAGAACCACGACGAGGACCGCTACCTCGCGGAGTACGGTCGCGACGCGCTCCGCGCCGCCGCCGCGGTGACGTTCACCCTGCCGGGGGCGCCGATGATCTACGCCGGGCAGGAGCGCGGCAACGAGACGTACCGCGGGCCGATCCGGTGGCACGACGGCGACAACGATCTCACCGACTTCCACCGGCGGCTGGTCGCGCTGCGCGGGGCCGAACCGCTCCTCCGCGACGGCGACGTGACGTTCGAGGGTCGCGCGGCCGACGTGCGCGTCGTCGAAGGGGACGCGGAGCGGGTGACCGCGTACGAGCGGACGCCGGCGGGGGGAGACGGGAGCGAGGCCGATCCCCTGCTCGTCGTCGTCAACTTCGCGACGGAGCCGGCGACCGTCGCCGTCCCCGACGGGGTCGAGACGGACCTGCTCGGCGACGGAAGCGCGGTGGACCGCGACGGCGGCGGCGACGGCGATGCCGGGGTCCGGGTCGCGGTCGACGCCGCCGCCGTGCTCCGGTGACCGGTCGCCGTCGCCGCCGTGCTCCGGTGACCGGTCGCCGTCGCCGTCGCCGCCGTCGCGGAGCGGCGAAGCCGCCCGGTACCGACTCCTATAAGTGTCGCTCGCCAGAGGCGTGCGTATGGACGACCGGACGCTGACCGACCTCCTCCGTCGCTTCGGACTCTCTGATAAGGAGGTCGACACCTATCTCAGTCTGCTCGAACACGGCGAGGCGAAGGCGAGCACCGTCGCCGACGCGGCGGGCGTCTCGAAGCGGTACGTCTACAGCGTGAGCGAGTCGCTGGCGGAGCGCGGCTTCGTCGAGGTGAACGACCACGTCGTGCCGACGACGATCCGGGCGAACCCGCCGGACGAGGTGATAGACCGGCTCCGGTCGGACGTGGACGCGATGCGACCCGGGCTCGCGGAGCGGTACTCCCGCGTGGAGCGCCAGGCCGAGCAGTTCGAGGTGATCAAATCGCGGGTCACGGTAATCAAGCGGATCCGGTCGCTGCTCGCGGACGCCGAAAGCGAGGTGACGCTCTCGATCACCGCGAAGCAGCTCCCCGAGGTGCGCGAGGCGCTCGCCGACGCGGTCGACCGCGGCGTCCTCGTCCTGCTCGTCGTCTCCGACGCCGACGCGAGCCTCGACGCGGACGACCCCGCGCTGTCGGGCGTCGCGAACGTCATCCGGACGTGGAGCGAGGCGATGCCGACGCTGCTCACGGTCGACTCCGCGGCCGGTGTCGTCTCCCCGCCCGAGCTCCTCCGGCAGTCGACCACCGACCGACAGGCCATCGCCTTCGCCCAGGAGCAGCTCGCGCCCGTGATTGTCGGCTCCTTCCTCGGGAACTACTGGCCCGCCGCGACCGAGATGGCCGTCGCCGAGCCGGCGCCGCTCCCGGTCGAGTACACCGACTTCAGACACACCGTCCTCCAGGCGACCCTGCGGCTCCGCGCCGGCGACCCGCCGCGGGTGACCGTCGGGGGGCGGTGGACCGACGACGACGAGGCGGCCGAGATCGTCGGCCGCGTCGTCGAGACGAAACAGGGGATGGTGGAGCCGAGGAACAACGAGTTCCCGGTCGAGCACTCGCTCGTCGTCGAGACCGACGACGGCGAGGTCACCGTCGGGGGACAGGGCGCGTTCGTCGAGGACGTCGAGGCGGACCTCGTCCGGATCGAGTCGGACGAGGAGTAGGGCGGCGACGCGGGGTTCCGGAGGGCCGGGACGCGGACCCCGAGACGCGGAGATCCGGAACACGCGGCGGAGCGACGCGTCCTCCCGGCGGCGGTCAGCTCTCCGAGGGAACCGACGAGCTCGACGGGCCGCCGTCGAGGGAGGGAGCGTCCGGATCGACCCTGAACCAGCAGTCTGAACCGGTCGCGTCGCCGCCGCCCCCGAGCAGCGCCACGCCGGCGAGCCGACCGCGCGGGTCGCGGCGGCACACCTCCAGCGCCACCGGCAGCGTCGGGACGCGGCCGTCCGTCGGAGACAGCGCGTACCCGGAGACGCGGACGGTCGCGCCGCGCTCGGCCTCGGCGGCCCGGTCGGGGTCGTCGGCGCGTTCGGAGCCGCCGACGCGCTCGTAGTCGTCGACGAGGCCGACCGCCGCGAGCCGGTCGAACGCGGCCGCGACCGGGTCCGCGGCCGGCGTCGGCCCGGGGTCCGGGAGGCGCTCGGCGGCCGCGGACAGCACCGTCGCCTGCGCCTCCGGATCGAGGTGGCGGTCGAGCGCTATCGCCGTCGCTTCGAGCAGGCAGAGACAGAGGTCGTCGGGGTCGGAGAGCCGTTCCGCGAACGCGAAGTACGCGTCCATCACCGCCGACTCGACGCGGTCGTGGCCCGCCGCGGAAAGCGCTTCGAACGCCGCCGCCGCCGCGGCGTGACAGAACTCGACGCGGTCGCGGCGCGGGCCCCGTCCGGGCGGTCCGGACCGGGTCGGTGCGTCGGGGTGCGGATCCGCGTCGCCATCGAGGGCGCTCCCGTCGCTGCCCTCGGCGTCGCGGTCGCCCTCGGCGGGACGGTCGTCGACGGCCTCCACCACGCGGTCGGTCAGCTCGTCGGCCGCGCCGACGTCGAGGTCGGGGACAAATCGGTCGAGGCCCGGGTCCCCGGTCGCCGTCCCGGTCGTCGGCTCCGCGAACTCCTGTCTGACGATCACGTCGTAAAAGGGGAGTTCGGGGTCGTAGCGGCGGAGCGCGTCGCGGTACTGCTCGGTCGCCCGGGCGGCCGCGCGGGCCGTCTCGCGGTCCGCGAACCGCAGACCGGCGGCGGGGACCGGGCGGTCGCCGTACCGCGCGCAGACGAGAGAGAACTCGCCGTCCTCGCTCGCGAGCGATTCGATGTGGATCGCGATGTCGAGCAGCGTCGTTCCGATCACGGCCGTGTCCTCGGTGTCGGGTCGGTCACTCCTCTAGGCTCGGGTGCGTCTCCTGCGGGTCGGGGTGTGGCTCGGCGAACCGGTCGCGGGTCGCGTCGAGCGCGGCCGACTCCCGCGCCTCGCGCTCGGCGGCGGCGATCTCCTCGCAGCCCGGCGGCACGTCGCGGTCGCGGTCGGTGAAGTACCCCTCCGGCGCGACCCAGTCGTGGTAGAACGGCTCGTCGGACTCCTCCAACAGCGTCACGGCGACCTCCGCGCCGTGGCCCGCGCACACCGCCGCCTGGTGGGGTTTGCGGGCGAGCCGTCCCGCGGCGTACAGCCCGTCGACGCCGGTCCGCCCGCGCTCGTCGGCGTCGACGTACGCCTTCCCGTGGTCGACGATATCGACGCCGTCGAGCTCCGTCAGATACCCCACCTCGTTCTTCGTCGCCGCGACGACCCGTCGGGCACCGATCCGGTCGCCCTCGTCGGTGGTCACGGCGAAGCGGGCGCCGTTCGCCGCGTTTCCGGCGTCGGCCGCGTCGGGGTCCCCGTCGGCGAGCGAGACCCGCGTGACCCGGGCGTCGAGCCGGTCCGCGCCGGCGGTCTCCGCCTGCTCGCCGAGCAGGTCCAGCAGGCGGCGCGGGTCGACGCCGAGCGGGAAGCCGGGGAAGTTCTCTAGGCGCGCGTTCCGGCGGAGGATCGACCCGCCCGGGTCGACGACGAGCGTGTCGAGCCCCTGCCGAGCGGTGTACACGGCCGCAGAGAGCCCGGCGACGCCGCCGCCGACGACGACCGCGTCGCGCTCGCGCGGGCGCTCGTCGGTCGGGCCGTCCGGGCCCTCGGCCGCTCCGGTCGCGCCCGCCGTCATCGCCCGCTCACCCGTCCACGTCCGAAGGCGTCGCCGGTCCGATCGCGGTTCGAGTCCATACCCGTTGACGCCGCCGCGACGAGATACGGCCTTCGGTCGCGGGTCGCGTCGCCGACGCGACCCGAGCGGGCCGAGGCGTCGATCGGGCGCGCCGGAGCGGCCGACGATCCCGCGGTCATCGGCGAACTCGGACCGGCCGCTCCGCGGCGATGAAGGGCTCGTCGCGGTCGGTCGCCGCGAACGCGATCCCGCCGCACTCGCCGCGCTCGACGCGCCACGTCGGCAGCGCGGGCACGTCGTAGTCGGTCGGGTCGCCGCACGTCGCCGCGACGGTCCACTCGCGGGCGCGCATCTACAACTCTCCGTTGATCGCGTCGGCCACCCGTTGCCGGTCGAACAGCCGCTCGTCTTCGGGGATCTCCGGGTACGGGCCCTCCTCGTAGCGGGGCCACGCGCCGAACGCGTCGGGGTACAGCTGCTTCGCGGTCATCTCCAGCTGGAAGAGGTTCAGGATCGGTCCCTGATACCGCGCGCCCTGCGGGTGGATCCGGTCGTTCTTCACCGCGGTGACCTCCGAGCCGACGGGGTCCTCCTCGAAGGCGGCCCGCCGCCCGGCCATGTCGGTTCCGGGCTCGAAGCCGCCGAGGTAGAGGATCACGTCGGGGTCGGCTTCCAGTATCGTCTCGAAGTCGACGACCGTGCCGGACTCGACGCTCCCTCCGAAGGCGTCGCGCGGCCCGAGCGGGCGCGTGTGCGACGTGAGGAAGCCGGGGTTGCTCAGCGTGTACGCGTAGATCTGCTCGATGTCGGCGGCCGCGACCATGATCGCGGTCGGGCGCTCCGACTCCGGCGGGAGCCCATCGTCGATCGTCGCGAGGAGCTCCTCGCGGACGGCCGCGAGCGCCTCGTAGCGCTCGCGCTCGCGGAACGCCTCCGCGACGATTTCGAACTGCTCCCAGAGGCCGTAGTACTGGTACCCGTCGGCCCACTCGCCCGTCGGCTCCTGGTGGCGGTCGGAGAGGGAGTTGCCGAACCACGGCGAGACGCGCTCGGCGATCTCGTCGACGTCCTCGCGGCTCCACGCGTCCTGCCGGGTGATCCACGCCGGGTCGGCGAGGTGGACGTCGCTGTCGAGTTCGTACAGCTTCCCCTTGTCGGGCTGCCACGAGGAGTAGAGCCCCGACCAGTCGAGCGAGACGCCGGGGAGCCGCTCGACGAACTGGTTCCAGAGCCCGTCGTAGTAGTCCGGCGCGTGCATCGCGGTGAGCCCGTCGCTCCGTCCGAGGGCGAACGCCATGCCCGCGTGGTGAGTGAGCCGCGTGAACACCGTCTCGGGCGGCGACTCGAACGTCACCTCGCCGGTCGGCGAGATCGACGCGGCGTAGCTCTCGTCGCCGCCGTCGGACCCCGACGGATCGGACTCCGCGCCGCCGCCGGCACAGCCGGCGAGTAGTCCGCCGAGGGCGACCGTCCCGCCGTACTTCGCGAACGCTCTCCGGGTGTGTCCGTCGACTGCCTCGTCGCTTCTGCGCATATTTTTAGGCTAGCCTAAACCAATTTAACCGTTCCGATCTTTAGGGCGACCTAAAACCGTGTCGCTCCCCCGCACCGGTTCCGGTCACTCTTCGTGGCGCGCGCGGATCGGCGTGACTCGCGGCCCGCGGTCGGTGCCGACCACGTCGGCGTCGACGCGGAACACCTCGGAGAGCAGGTCCTCCGTGACGACCTCCTCCGGCGGGCCGCGCGCCCGGACTTCCCCGCCCTTGAGCGCGACCACGCGGTCGGCGAGCCGCGCGGCCTGCTCGATGTCGTGGAGGACGACGACCACGGTGACATCGCTCTCGTCGCGGAGCGTCTCGATTACCTCCATCACCTCCATCTGGTGGTGAAGGTCGAGGAACGTCGTCGGCTCGTCCAAGAGGAGCACGTCGGTGTCCTGCGCCAACGCCATCGCGATCCACGCCAACTGCCGCTGCCCGCCGCTCAGGCTCCCAACCTCGCGGTCGCGCAGGTGGCCGCAGCCCGTCAGGTCGATTGCGCGCTCGACCGCGCGAGCGTCCTCCTCGGTCGTCCGCTCGAAGAACCCCCGGTGCGGGTAGCGACCGTGGTACACGAGGTCCTCGACGGTGATGCTCTCGGGCGACGTGCGCTCCTGCGAGAGCAGCCCGAGCCGCTTCGCGAGCGGCTTCGCGTCCATCGACTGGACGTCGCGCCCGTCGAGCAGGACCGAGCCGTCGTCGGGCGCTATCTGGTCCGCCAAGCCCTTCAGGAGGGTGCTCTTCCCGGAGCCGTTCGGCCCGACGAGCGCCGTCACCGCGCCCGGCTCGGCCGCGATCGACTCGCCGTCGATCACCGGCTCCGGGGCGGTCGGGTAGCCCACCACGAGGTCCTCGGCGTTGAGGTCGCTCGCGTCGGTCGCGTCGCCGGCTCCTGTCTGTCCGGTCCCGTCGCGCGGGCCGTTCGCGCCGCGCGTTTCGGTCTTGCCGCTCGATCCCTCCGGTTCGGTCGCGTTCGCACGGAATATGCACACTCAGAGCTCACCCACGTTCTGCCGCCGCCGCATCAGATACAGGAAGTACGGGCCGCCGACCAGCCCGGTGACGATCCCCACCGGGATCTGTGCGTCCGCGCCGGTTAGGACGCTCACCCCGAGGCGCGCGCCGACGTCGGCGCCGACCATCAGCGCCGGGCCGACGAACAGGCAGCCGACGATCACCCGCTTGTAATCGCTGCCGACGAGGTTCCGGACCACGTGCGGGACGATGAGGCCGACGAAGCTCACGATCCCCGCTACCGCGATGCTGGCGGCGGCCGCCAGCACGGCGACGCCGGAGAGCGCGAACCGGACCCGCTCGATCGACATCCCCAGCGACTTCGCCGTTTGCTCGCCGAGGAGGAGGAGGTTCAGCTGCCGCGAGCCGACGAGCGACAGCACGACCGCCACGAGCGTCCACGGGAGCGCGGTCCGGACCTGCTCCCAGTCGGTCCCCGTCAGCGACCCCGTCGTCCACTGGATCGCCGACTGGACGACGCCGATGTCGTCGGCGAAAAAGAACAGCCCCGTCTGGAGGCTGTTGAAGACGGTCCCGACGATGACGCCCGCGAGCACGAGCCGGACCGGGCTCGTCCCGTTCTTCCACGCGATAGCGTAGACGATCAGGAACGCGACCGATCCGCCGAGCGCCGCGATCAGCGGGAGGAACGCCGAGAGCCCGCCGAACACGACGAGCGTGAGCAGGATGGTCAGCCCGGCGCCCGAGGAGACGCCGAGGATGAACGGGCTCGCGAGTTCGTTGCGCGTCACCGCCTGGAAGATGGCGCCGGAGACGGCGAGGTTCATCCCGACGACGACGGCGACGAGCACTCGCGGCAGGCGGATGCTCCAGACGACGAGCGTCTCGCGCGCGAGCTCCGGCAGCTCGCCCCGGAACCCCGTGACCGCCCGCATCGGCTCCTCGCCGAGGAGGAAGTTGAGGAACCACCGCGGGTCGAGCAGGACGGCCGGGTCGAGGACGGCCCGCCACGCCTGCCCGACCGTCATCGAGTATGCCCCGAAGCTCACCTGAACGAGCCCCGCGAGGACGACGAGGGCGAGGCTCCCGGCCGCGACCGTCAGGAGGCGGGGATCGAACAGCCACCCGAGCCGGCCGTCGGCCGCCGCTCGGCCGCCCGCGACCCCACCGCCGATCGTCCGTCCGTCGCCGCCCACCTCGACCCGGAAGCGGTCGTCGACGCGCACGGGACC
>NZ_NEWI01000127.1:0-7489 GCF_002135005.1 Halorubrum sp. SD612
GGTCGTACCAGTTGTGTTCCTCGCCGCGGAGCTTGCTCATCGGATAGAAGCTGACGTACTCCTCGTCGGGGATGTCGGGCTTCAGCTTCCCCTCGATGTACCGCTTGAGCCCCTCGTCGACGGCGTCGGCGCCCTCCTCGAAGTAGTCGTCCGAGACGTAGCCAGACACCTCTGTGACGGAGACGTAGGAGGTCTCGCGCTCGGTGAACTTCGCGAGCGCGGTGTCCTCGAAGCGGCGCTCGATCGCGGAGAGGTCGTCGAGCGACGGCCGGAAGTGGAGGAAGAGGAGGTCCGCCTTGTGTCCCAGCACCGAGAACAGCGCCGACTCGCCGTCCTCGGCGTCGGCGACCAGCTCGCGGTGTTTCAGGAAGGCCTCGCCCTCCTCGATCGCTCGCTGCCGCTCAGACTCGGGCGCCTCGCGCCAGGCGTCCCAGTCGATCGATCGGAAGTCGTGCAGCGAGAACCACCCTTCGGCGGTCTGTGGAGCCTCGACCATACGTCGGGTTCGGGCCGCGCGACTTAGGGGTTTGCGGGTCGTCCCGACGCGCTGTAATCCGTCGGCTCGTCCCCGGTCGTGCCCGAGTCGAAGCCGGCACCAGTGGTTTCGAAGCCCCAGCCGCTCGGCAGTACGTGAGTTCTTATAACCGGTCGATCGGCACGAACATCCCGAAGCCCCAGTCGGGAGGCGGTCGCACGCTCGCCGCGCTCCTCGTCACTCACTCCGTTCGTTCCTGCGGTGCTCGCGTCGCCTGCGGCCGCCTCCCGACTGCCCCTTCGAGTCCCGCCCGCGACCGCACCTCACACCTCCCCAGCCTCGTCGGGCGCGTCTTCGGGCTCCCGTTGGTCGCCCTCGTCGCGCCCGACTCCCTCGCGCGTGCTCCTCGCGGCCAAGGGCCGCTCGCAGGCACGCGCCACCGCGATTCATATTATTAGCGCATCACACCCGCCCCCGTCCGCTCGGGTCACCGACGCCCGCGAACCGCTCCGGTCGTCGCGACTCGCGCCGCTCGCCGTCGCCGTGACCGAAACCCTTTCGACGCGACCCCGAAAAGTCGGGACGATGCGGAAAAGCGGCCCGCCGAAAGGACTGATCTCGTACCTCGTCTTGGAGCTGCTCGACGAACGCCCGCGATACGGGTACGAGCTGCTCGGCGAGATAACCGAGATCAGCGGCGGCCACTGAGAGCCCTCCTACGGCTCCGTCTACCCGATCCTCTACAAGTTCGAGGAGGAGGGCGTCGCCGAGCGCGTCGAGCGCGCGGACGAGCCCGACCGCAAGTACTTCGCGCTCACCGACGCGGGCCGCGAGGAACTCGCCGAGAAGCGCCGCGAGATCGGCGGCGAGGCGCGGGACTTCGGCGACGTGGTCCTCGGATTCTACCACCTGTACGCCGCGCTCGCCACAGACGGCCGGTTCGAGGTCGACGACGCGGACGCCGACTGGGCGTTCTCGGAGCGGTACAGCGCGTGGATCGTCGAACAGATGATCCGCCACCACGAGCGCGACTTCGGCGAGTTCGAGCGGATCGACGCCTCCCCAGACGAGTTCTACGCGCGGGCGGACGATGCGGACGCGCCGTCGGAGTCCGGGGGTGCCCCCGGCGAGGCCGAGACCGCGGACGACGCGGAGGAGTCGGAGGGGGCGTCCGGCGCGGCCGACGACTGATTCCCTGGTCGGCGGTGAGCGGCGACGCCCCGCGACTCACCGGTGAAGCAGCCGCCACAGGAGTCCGCCGGGGAGCCCGGCGCGGACGAGCCGGTCGTACAGCCGGTCGGGGAGGACGCGACCGAGCCGCGGTAGCCACCGCGCTCGGCGGCTCACCCGATACCGCGTTCGCGGTCGGTCGGCGGTCGTCGCCGTCACCACGCGCTCGACGACGGTCTCGACGTCCGTGGCCGCCGGGGAGTACCCCTCGAACGCGCGGTAGGCGGCGGCGTACGGCCCGTCGCCGTCGGCGGCCTCGACCGCGGCGGCCGCCCGCTCGTTGAAGCCGGTCCGGACGGGACCGGGCTCGACGAGCGCCACGTCGACCCCGCGGGGCGCGACCTCCCGGCGGAGCGCGTCGACGTAGCCGTCGAGCCCCGCCTTCGCGGCGCTGTACGCGCCGTGGTACGGTAGCGCGACCGACCCGACCATCGACCCGACGACCACGACCCGTCCGCCGCGCTCGCGGAGCGTCGGGAGCGCCGCGGAGACGGTCACGTGGACCGCGGTCAGGTTCGTCTCTAGCTGTCGCCGGAACGCCTCGGCCGAGGCGTCCTCGACTGCCGCGATCTCGTAGCCGCCGACGCAGGAGACGGCGGTGTCCAGGGGACGGTCGGCCAGCAGGTCGCGGACGGCGGCCTCGTCGCGGAGGTCGACGACGGCGGTCTCGACCGCCTCGGGCAGGTCGGCGAGCCCGTCCGCGTCGCGGTCGACGCCGAGCACGTCGTGGCCGGCGGCGGCGAGCGAGCGCGCGACCCCGCCGCCGATCCCGCCCGCGGCCCCCGTCACGAGAACGTCCATGACGGGCAGTGCGCGGCGCCCCCAGTAGACGGTGGCGGTTCGCGGCGCCGGCTCCGGGCGCCCGTCTCGACCCGCCGCCCGAAGGCATATATCCGCCACGGGCGATCGTCGGCGTAATGTCCACCGACGAGCCGTCCGTCCCGATCGTGTGCGACGAGTGCGAGACGGAGACCCGCGTGCCCCTCGACGACCTCGCGGACGCGCTCGATAAACACAACGACCAGAAACACGGCGGCGAGGCCGTCGCGGAGGTCGATCCGGCGATCAAAGACCGGCTCGCCGACCTCGTCGCCGAGGACTTGGGGCTGTTCGACGAGGAGCCGGCTGAGGGGGCGTGAGCGCCGCCGCGAGCGACCACCGGGAACCGGAGCGCTCGGCGGCACGCGCCAGCAATATTTGCGTCGTTCGGTGACGAGTGTTTTCGGCGTATCTCTGGTATACGGGGCTTTGAACCCTCGAAACGCCACTTCCGTCGTCTTCCGCCGTCACCGGAACGCGCTTCCGTTGCTGGTGACGCGAGAGTGTTGCCCGCGGGGCCGCTTCCGTAGGTATGTACGACTCAACCCGGACAGCGTCGCGGCGGTCGTTCCTCGCGGCCGCGGGCGGAACTGCGACGGTCGGCCTCGCCGGCTGCCTCGGCGGCGGGAGCGGCGGGCTCGACGAGATCACGGTCGCGCACATGCCGATCTACCCCGACCTCCAGTGGTACGTGATGGAGGGCGAGGGATACTTCTCCGAGGTCGACGCCGAGGTCACCGGCCAGGAGTTCGGCAACGGCCCCGACATCGTTCAGGCGCTCGGCGGCAGCGACATCGACATCGCGATGTTCGGAATCGTGCCCGCGATGATCGCGATCGACCGCGGTATCGCCGCGCGGGTGACCGCCGCGAACATCCGGGAGCCGATGGGGATCATGGCCGAGTCCTCGTTCCACGAGACGTTCGAACAGCAGGGCGCCGACGCGTTCGCGGCGTGGGAGGAGGAGCAGGGCGAACCGTTCACCTTCGGCACGTTCCCGCAGGGGAGCGTCCCCGACGTGCTGTTGCGCTTCTGGCTCCGCGATGTCGGCGTCGACCTCGCAGCGAACGACAGCGTGGAGATCATCGAGATCAGCGGGGCGAGCTCCGTCTGGCAGGCGATTGCCAACGACGAGATCGACGGCACCTCGATCATGGAGCCGGTGCTGACCATCGCGCAGGCGGAGGGGTCGTCGGTGGAGATGCTGCGGACCGCCGCCGAGGTCCTCCCCGGCCAGCCCGCCGCGGTCACCCTGATGAGCGACGAGGTCCGGGACTCCCCGATCGCGGCGCAGTTCCTCGAACAGCACGTCCGCGCGACCGACTTCATCGAGGAGAACCCCGACGCGACCGCGGGCCACGTCGAGGAGGGAATCGGGATGCCAGTCGACCGCGCGCGGAAGGCGCTCGACTCGCCGCTGTCGAACTTCATCACCGACCCCGCCGAGATCACGGACGCGACGCAGGTGTTCGCCGAGTTCGCGGCCGATAACGGCCAGACCGACGAACAGCTGTCGAACGACCAGATATTCGACCTCGGGGTGTACGACTCGCTCTGATGGCGACCGAAACCGCATCGCGCGTCGACGAGGACGGCGCGTTCGCCGGCGTCGGGCTCGGAGACGGGCGGCGGCTCCTCCGGGGCGCCGCGGGGGTCGTCGGGTTCCTCCTCGTCTGGCACGCCGTCTCGCTCACCCAGGATCCGTTCGTGCTCCCCTCGCCGGTCGCGGTCGCCGGGGCGTTCGCCGGCGAGCTCGCGTCGGGAGACATGACGACGGCGCTGTATCAGAGCGTCCGCCACTGGATCCCCGGCACCGTCGCCGGAACGGGTCTCGGCGTGGCCGCCGGCGTCGCGTTCGCTTGGAGCGGCCTGCTGGACGACCTGACGGCGCCGCTCGTCCGCACCCTGCGCCCCGTCCCGCCGCTCGCGCTGATCGGCTTCGCGATCGCCTGGTTCGGGATCAACGACTGGGGCGCCGCCTTCATCATCGCGGTCGGCGCGTTCTGGATCAATTTCTACGCGGCGTACGGGGCCGTGGAGGGCGTGAGCGAGGACCTCCTCGACGTGGGGCGGACGCTCGGCGTCCGCGGCGACCTCGACGCGGTCCGGTCGATCGTCCTGCCGGCGTCGCTGCCGGGGATCATGACCGGGATCCGGACCGGACTGGGTCGGTGCTGGATGCTCGTCGTCGCCTCGGAGATATTCGGCGTCCCCGGGGTCGGCCGCGAGATCATCCGCGCCAGCAACAACCTCCGCGTCGACCGAGCGATCGCGTACATCCTCGTGTTGAGCCTGCTGTACCTGCTCGTCGACGTGGCGTTCCGCGCGGTCGAACGGAGGGCGTTAGCGTGGCGGGCGTGAACGGGGACGCCTCCCCCGCCGCCGCGGCGGCCAGCGTCGCGCTCGACGGGGTCGGGAAGACGTACCCCGGCGACGGCGAGGGCGGCTCGGTGCGCGCGCTCGACGACGTGTCCTTCTCGGTCGCCGACGGGGAGTTCGTCTGTCTCGTCGGCCCGTCCGGCTGCGGGAAGACGACGCTGTTCCGGGTCGTGGCCGGGCTGACCGAGGCGACCGACGGTCGCGTCCTCCTCGACGGCACCGAGGTCACGGGGCCGACGACGGACATGGGCGTCGTCTTCCAGGAGTACCACCTGTTCCCGTGGCTCACGGTCGAGGCGAACGTCGGGTTCGGCCTCGAACGGAGCGACCGTTCGCCCGCCGAGCGCGAGGCGCGCGTCGAGGAGATGCTCGACCTCGTCGGGCTGACGGAGTTCCGCGACGCGTACCCCAAGTCGCTGTCCGGCGGCATGAAACAGCGCGTCGCCATCGCCCGGGCGCTCGCGGTCGACCCGGACCTCCTGCTGATGGACGAGCCGTTCGGCGCGGTCGACGCCCAGACCCGCGAGATGCTCCAGCGGGAGCTGCTCGACGTGTGGGACTCGACCGGCAAGACGGTCCTGTTCGTCACGCACGACGTGGCGGAGGCGGTGGCGCTCGCGGACCGGATCGTCGTGATGGCCGCGGAGCCCGGGCGCGTCCGCGAGGTCGTCGACGTCGACGTCGAGCGTCCGCGCGAGCGCGGCGACGCGGCGTTCGCGGAGCACGTCGGTCGCGTGCGAGAGCTGATCGGGGCCGGTCCCTAGCCGTCCGGGGGCGCGCCCTCGTCGCCGAAGCGGCTACGACTCCCCGCCGTCCTCGCCCTCCTCGACGCGCACGGCCAGCTCGTCGACGTGAGTTCGCAGCGTCGCCAGCGTCGCGTCCGCGTCGGCGTACCCCTCGTCGTAGTCGTCGAGCGCGGCCGCGGCCCTGTCGAGAAAGCGCTCCACCGCCTCGTCGGTCGAACCGTCGGTCATGCCCGACGGTCCGCCCGCGAGCGGTTTATGTCTCCCGGCGGCGCGGTCGAACGCCGGCGGCGCGTGCCCGGCTACTGCCGCCGGCGGAGCGCGTACGTCGTGTAGCCGACCGCGACGACGAGCGCGGCGGAGAGGAGGGTGCCGAAGACGGCGGGCGACGCGGTGACGTAGTCGCCGAACGGGTCGGTCAGCGCGAGCACGCCCACGACGAGCGCGAGCGAGATGCCGATGCCGACCGCGCCGAACGCCTTGAACGCCGCGTCGAGGTCGAATCCACGCGATCCCTGTTGATGGCTCATACCCTATCGTACGCGTTCCAGTCTTAAATCCGCACACTGGATTTTCACGCCGAGAGAACGGCGACGACGCGGGGTGTGCGAACGTCTGCCGCAAATTTACTATTAGTGTTGATAATTTGCTCGGAGGCGTTTTACACGTCAGTTGGCGATCCGCGGACGATGACCGACGCGCGAACGACGACGCTCTCCCGACGGCGGGCCGCTCTCGGTCTCGGCGGCGCCGTCGCGGGCGCACTGGCCGGCTGCCTCGGTGACGGGACTACCGGCACGGCATCGATCGACTCCGGTGGCGACGGCCCGGCCACGGACGGAGCCGACGCGGGCCAAAGCGTGACCGACGCCGCCGCGACGGTCGGGATGATCTACGCGCTCGGCGGCCTCGACGACCGGTCGTTCAACGACGCGGCGAACAGGGGGATCCAGCGGGCGCGGCTCGACCGCGACGTGGCGTTCACGAACCGCGAGCCGTCCTCGGTGCCGGGCTTCGAGACGGCGCAGGCGGAGCTGGCGGCGTCGACGGAGCCCGCCTACGACCTCCTCTGTTGTATCGGCTTCCTTCAGGGCGACGCCCTCTCGTCGGTCGCGCCGGAACACCCGGACCAGCGGTTCGCCATCGTCGATTCGGTGGTCGACGCCGACAACGTCGCGAGCTACGTGTTCCGTGAGCACGAGGGCTCGTTCCAGGCGGGCCACCTCGCCGGGCTGGTGACCGACCGCGACATCGCCGTCGGGGGCGGCGACACCGTCGCCGACGAGCGGACCGTCGGCTTCGTCGGCGGCGTCGAGTCGCCGCTGATCGCGAAGTTCGAGGCCGGGTATCTCGCCGGCGTGGCTCACGCCGGCGCCGACGCCTCCGTGCTGCGGACCTACGTGGGCGCCTTCGACGACCCGGAGGCCGGCTACGACGCCGCCGCGGAGATGTACGAGCAGGGCGCCGACGTCGTGTACCACGCTGCCGGCGGCAGCGGCCTCGGCGTGTTCCAGGCCGCACAGGAGTACGGCCGGTACGCGATCGGCGTCGACTCGGATCAGTCGCGGAGCAACCCGCGGTACGCGGACGTGATCTTGGGATCGATGGTGAAGCGGGTCGGCACGGCGGTGTACGACGCGGTCGAGCGGACGATCGAGGGCGACCTCGACACGGGGTCGACGACCGCCCTCGGACTCGCCGAGGACGGCGTCGCCCTCGTGTACGGCACGTCGCTCGGTCCCGTGATCCCCGACGACGTGCGCGACGCGATCGCCGAGTCGGGCGAGCGGATCGTCGCCGGCGACCTGTCGGTGCCCACCGACCCGGAGGCGGTGAACTGATG
>NZ_NEWI01000128.1:0-7380 GCF_002135005.1 Halorubrum sp. SD612
GGCCTCTATCTGTTCAAAATCGCGGCTGCGGTCATCATTGTCTCGACGGCGTTGCTCGGTGCGGGTGCGCTCGCGGTGGATCAGGTCCAGGCGAGCGTCGAGTCCGACGCCCGCGAGACCCTGACGAGTGCCGCCGAGCGGGAGGCCGAGGGGATCGAGGGGTTCGTCGACGACATGAACGGGTACACGCTCCGCGTCTCGTCCGCCTCCGGCGTCCAATCGTCGAGCGAGGGGCGGGTCCGCGACGAACTCAGGCACAGCGCCGACATGCTTCCCGAGTACGTGGTCGACGTTCACTACTACGACGCGGTGACGAACGAGGTCAGCGTGAGCACCTCGCCGATGACGGAGGGGACGACGTACTCCGAGGACGAGCGACCGTGGGCCGTCGGACCGGCGGCGTTCGCCAACTCGAACGACGTGCGCTCCTTCGAGCCGTACAAGGTCGACGGCGAGAACCGGCTCGGGTTCGTGAGTCCGATCAACAACGTCCCGGGCAAGGCGATCGTGATCACCGTCGACCTCTCGGAGCGCGGCGCGCTGCTCTCCGCTCCCGTCGACGGCGGCAACATGCAGGTCGTCTCCGCCCGCACCGGCCGGGTCGCGCTGGCGGCCGACGGCGACGCGATCCTGAACGACTACTTCCTCATCGAGGAGCTGTCGCACTTAGAGACCGGCGTCACGGAGCCGGTCGTGACCGACGTCACCGACGACGAGCAGGAGACCGTCAACGGGTCGGCGCTCGCGGCGGCGACCGTCCCGATCGAAAACAAGCCGTGGGCCGTGGTCGTCGCGGCGCCCCAAGACGAGGTGTACGGCACGGTCGGCGACGTCACGCGGACCGTGCTGCTCCTGATCGGCATCTCGGTCGTCGGCCTGCTCGCGGTGGGCGCGTTCGTCGTCCGCGACGTGAACGGCTCCGTGGACGACCTGCGCGGCTACGCCGAGGCGATCGAGGCGGGCGAGCTCGACGTCGATATCGACCGCGACCGCGCCGACGAGTTCGGCCGGCTCTCGGCGCTCTTCGACCGCATCCGCGAGACGATGCGCGAGCAGATCGCGGCGGTCGAGGAGTCGGCCGAGGAGGCCGCGGCGGCCCGCGAGGAGGCGGAGGCGCTCTCCGCGCACTTGGAGACGAAGGCGGACGAGTACGAGGCCGCGATCGACGCGGTCGCGGACGGCGACCTCACCCGCCGGCTCGACCCGGAGAGCGAGAGCGAGGCGATGACGGCCATCGCCGAGTCGCTCAACGAGACGCTCGACCGGTTGGAGGCGCTCGTCGTCGCCATTCAGGACGCCGCCGAGACGGTCGGCGAGCAGAGCGCCGAGGTGACCGCCTCCGCGGAGGAGGTCGAGTCGACGAGCGTCGACGTCGCCGAGAGCGTCGAGGAGATATCGGTCGGTACGGAGCGACAGGAGGAGACGCTCGCGACCGCCGCCGCCGAGCTCGACGACCTCTCGGCCACCGTCGAGGAGATCGCCTCCTCGACCGACGAGCTGGCCGAGCGCTCCGCCGCGACGGCCGAGGCGGGCGAGGCGGCCCGCGAGGAGGCGGGCGCGGCGATCGAGCGCATGGACCGGATCGACGACGAGGTCGGCCACACCGTCGACGAGATGCGCGACCTGCGCGGCGAGGTCGAGCGCATCGGCGAGGTGGTCGAGCTCATCGACGACATCGCCGAGCAGACCAACATCCTCGCGCTCAACGCCTCCATCGAGGCGGCCCGCGCCGGCGAGGCGGGCGAGGGGTTCGCCGTCGTGGCCCGCGAGGTGAAGGACTTAGCCGAGGAGACCGCGGACGCGACCGCCGAGGTCGAGGAGCTGATCGCCGGCGTCGAGGGGTCCACCGAGTCGGTCGCGGACGGCCTGTTCTCGATGGAGGACGACGTCGAGGCCGGCCGGGCGGTCGTCGAGGAGACGGTCGAGACCCTCGAATCGATCGTCGCGGACGTCGAGGACGCCAACGCGGGGGTCCAGTCGATCAACGACGCCACCGACCAGCAGGCCGAGTCGACCCAGGAGGCCGTCTCGATGATCGACGAGGTCGCGGAAGTGAGCGTCGAGACCGCGAGCGAGGCGCAGAACGTCTCCGCCGCCGCGGAGGAGCAGACGGCCGCGATCGGGCAGATCTCGGAGGGCGCGGCGTCGCTGTCGTCCCGCGCCGACGGGCTCCGCGCGCTCGCCGACGAGTTCGACGCCCGCGCGGCGGCGGCCGACGAGAGCGACCTCGGCGAGGTCGGTGACGGCGCCGAGGCCGGCAGCGAGGGCGAGGCCGAGCCCACCGACTTCGAGTTCGGTGCGACCGACGCCGGAGACGGCGAGGCCGCCCCCGGCGACGACTGACTCCGAGCCGGAGTCGACCGGCGCACAAGACACTTCACGCGCCTTCGCGTCGCCCCGAACGTGCGCCGCAGAGCCCTCCTCGCGTTCGCGGCCGCCGCCTCGACCGCCTCGCTCGCGGGCTGCCCCACCCCACCGTGGACCGACGACCCGACGGAAATCGGCGGCGCCGAGGTGACGTTCCGGCGCGGGTACGACGGGGAGATCGACGCCACAGGGTCCGGCGGGAACGACGTCGCCGAGGTGCGCCGACGCCTCGACGAGGACCCCCCGCGGCTGGTCGTGGCGGGATCGCTCCTCGACGGACCCCGCCGCTGTGAACGCGTCGCGCTGTTCGAGGCGGGGCTCGACGACGGGACGCTCCGCCTCCGGATCCGCTCCGAGGACGACCCCGACTCGGACGTCGACCGCTGTTCGGACGTCGCCGAACCACACCCCTACTCGGTCGCGGTCGCGTTCACCGAGGCGGCCGTCCCGAAGCGCGTCGAAGTCCGCCACGGCGACGAGACGGTGCTTGAAGAACGGATATAAAAAAGCGGACTCCCGCTCAGTCGTCGGCGGACGCCGGCGAGTCGTCGCCCGCGGCCTCGATGCCGACCTCTATCTCGGCGGCGGCGGCCTTGTACTCCGGAATCTTGGCGCGCTCGTCGAGCACGTCGTTGGTGAGTCGGTTCGCGGACGCGGCCGCGAAGTGCGGCGTGGTCCAGACGACGCCCTCCTTGATGTCCTCGGTCACGTCGGCGCGGACGGTGATCTCGCCGCGTCGCGACTTGAGCGTCACGTCGTCGCCGTCCTCGATGCCGTACCGCTCGGCGTCGTTCGGGTGGACGTCGACGAAGTTCTCCGGGTGCTGCTTCGAGAGCGTGGGCGACCGGCGGCTCATCGTCCCGGTGTTGTAGTGCTCCTCGAGCCGCGCGGTGGTCAACACGAGCGGGTACTCCTCGTCCGGGACCTCCTTCGGCTCCTGGTGGACGACGCCCTCGATGCGGCCGAGGCCGTCGTCGGTCTCGAACTCGTCTTCGTAGAGGAACGAATCTCCCTCGTCGCCCTCCTCGTAGCAGGGCCAGTGGATCCCCGTCTCGCCGAGCGCGTCGTAGGTCATCCCGTGCATGATCGGGCACACCTCGCGCAGCTCCTCGAACACGTCCTCGGGGCCGTCGAACTCGAACTCGTCGCCGTCGAACAGCCGCGTGCCGACCTCACAGAGGATGTCGAGGTCGTGGCGCGTGTTCTCGTGGACCTTGTGGACGCCGCGCATGCGCTGGACGCGGCGGTCGGTGTTGGTGACGGTGCCGTCGCGCTCGGCCCACGTCGTCGCGGGGAGGACCACGTCGGCGAGCTCGGCGGTCTCGGTCATGAAGATGTCCTGGACCACCATGAAGTCGAGCTCCTCGCGGAACCGACGCTCCGTCTCGTTGCCGTCCGGCTCGCTCATGATCGGGTTCTCGCCCATGACGTAGAGCCCGTGGACGGCGTCGCCGATCGCGTGGGAGATCTCGACGTTCGTCAGCCCCGGCTCCGACGGGACCTCGAAGCCCCACACGTCCTCGACGGACTCGCGGGCCTCGTCGTCGTCGACGAGCTGGTACCCCGGGAGGACGTTCGGCATCGCGCCCACGTCGCAGGTCCCTTGGACGTTGTTCTGTCCGCGCAGGGGATTGACGCCGGTTCCCGGCCGGCCGAGGTTCCCCGTGATCAGCGCGAGGTTGATCTCGTTTTGGACGTTGTCGACGCCGCAGGTGTGCTGGCTCATCCCCATCCCGGTGAAGATGGCGGCGTCGTTCGCCATCGCGTACTTCTCGGCGGCGAGTTCGACGTCCTCCAGCGGCACGCCGCACTCCTCGGCGGCCGCCGCCTTGTCGAAGTCCGCGAGCGTCTCCCGCAGGTGGTCGATTCCCTCGGTGCGCTCCTCGACGAACTCCTCGTCGATCCAGCCCGCGTCGGGCTCCTCCTCGTGGCGCTCCAGGATCGTCTTGAGGACGATATTTAAAAGCGGGATGTCGGTGCCGGGCTTCAGCTGGAGGTGCATGTGCCGGTCGGTGTCGTCGATCTCGAACGACCGGGTGGTCTTGTTCGCGTGCGGGTCGACCTGGATGACCGTCGCGCCCTCCAGGACGGCCTGCCGGAAGTACTGGCTGTTGGCGATCGGGTGCTGCTCGCCCGGGTTCGCGCCCTGGATCCACAGCACGTCGGCCGAGTCCTCTAAGTCCGCCATGCTGTTCGTCATCGCGCCCATCCCGAGGCTGGTCCGCAGCGCCCAGACGGTGGAGGCGTGACACATCCGCGTGCAGTTGTCGACCTGATTGGTGCCGTACCGCCGCGCCAGCTTCTGGATGAGGTAGTTCTCCTCGTTGAACGTCTTCGAGGAGCCGAAAAAGCCCATCCCGTCCGGGCCGTGTTCCTCCCGAATCGACCCCATCTCGTCGACGACGCGCCCGAGCGCCTCCTCCCACGTCGCCTCGCGGAACTCGCCGTCCTCCTTTATCAGGGGCTCCGTCAGCCGGTCCTCGTGATCGACCACCTGCGTCGCCGCGCCGCCCTTGATGCAGACGCTGCCCTCGTTCACCGGGGCGTCGGCCCACGGCATGAATCGCATCTCGCCGCGCTCGTCGCCCTCAAGCACGCGGATCCCGCAGCCCACGCCGCAGTACGGACAGATCGTCTTCGTCGCGTCGTCCGGTTCACTGGACATCGGTCTCACCGCCCACGTGTGCGTACATATGTCACGATCTATCGCCGCCGTCAATGAGTGTATCGGTGACCCGCATCGAACGGGCGGCGAGCGCCGCCGTCCGAACTGTTAGCGCGTTAATACTCCCCGTATCAGTTTTGTTAAACGTAACTATAACGGAAAAACATTTACTACGGTATGCTAACACGTTCCATCCGGGATTCCAATGAGAGCAGTCGTGTACCAAGGCCCGTACGAAGTGGCCGTCGAAGACGTGGACGAACCGCAGATAGAACACCCGAACGACGTCGTCGTCGACATCACGACGTCCTGTATCTGTGGCTCCGACCTCCACATGTACGAGGGGCGGACCGCGGCCGAGGAGGGGATCGTCTTCGGCCACGAGAACATGGGAATCGTGAGCGAGGTCGGCGAGGCGGTATCGACGCTGGAGGAGGGCGACCGCGTCGTCATGCCGTTCAACGTCTCCTGCGGCTTCTGTCAGAACTGCGAGGAGGGGTACACCGGCTTCTGTACCAACGTCAACCCCGGCTTCGCGGGCGGCGCGTACGGCTACGTCGCCATGGGCCCGTATCCGGGCGGACAGGCCGAGAAGCTGCGCGTGCCGTACGCCGACCACAACGCGCTGAAGCTGCCCGAGGGGCGCGAACACGAGGACGCGTTCTCGCTGCTCGCGGACATCTTCCCGACGGGGTGGCACGGCACCGAGCTGGCCGACCTCCAGCCCGGCGAGTCCGTCGCCATCTTCGGCGCGGGCCCGGTGGGGCTGATGGCCGCCTACAGCGCCAAGATCAAGGGCGCGGCCGAGATCTACGTCGTCGATCAGGTCCCGAGCCGACTGGAGCTGGCCGAGGAGCACTGCGACGCCCACGCGATCGACTTCTCCGAGGGAGACCCGGTCGACCAGATCATCGAGACGCACGGCGGGATGGTCGACAAGGGCGTCGACGCCGTCGGCTACCAGGCGACCGACCCCGACGACGTCGACACCGACACCGAGGACTACTCCTATCAGCCGGCCAAGGAGAACCCGGCGGTCGTGCTCAACAACCTGATCCGGGTCGTCCGTCCGACGGGCCAGCTCGGCGTCCCCGGGCTGTACGTCCCCGAGGACCCGGGCGCGCCCGACGACATGGCCGCGCAGGGGCGGCTCGGCATCGACTTCGGGAAGTTCTTCGAGAAGGGGCTCAAGTGCGGGACCGGTCAGTGTAACGTGAAGGAGTACAACCGGTACCTGCGCGACATGATCATCGAGGGCCGCGCCGACCCGAGCTGGGTCGTCTCCCACCGGGTCGACCTCGAAGAGGCCCCCGAGATGTACGAGGCGTTCGACGCCCGCGAGGAGGGCGTCACGAAGGTCCTGTTAGAGCCCTGAGACCGACCGCGCCGCGTCCCGAGAACGTCGCTTTTTTCGCTCCCGCCGTCACGCCCGGAGCCACGCCTTCGGGTGGTCGCTCCGGAGGTGCGCCTGGTACTCCCGGACGAGCGCCGGGTACGAGTCCGCCACGCAGTGCCACTGGCACAGGTCGCACTCCCGCTCCACGCCGTCGTCGTCGCCCCGCACGTGTCCGCCGCGTCTGTAGGTCGCCATTGGTCTGTCTGTCGACGGGGGGCGCCCCCGCGTCTATCCCGTCTAAACGCTCGGAACGGTTCAGGTTGTCGGCGGAACGGGCGCTCTCCGGCCGGTTTACCGGTTTTCGGTCGGGCGGGGCCCGATCGAACCCGTCCGGGCCGCCGCCGCGCGTCGCGGCCCGACGGGCCGACGGCCTCGCCGCCGAAACGGGTATGTCACCGGGCCCCGTGGACTCGGTCATGTGTCAGTACTGTAACTGGGCCTTCCACGACGGGTGGGGGGAGCTGCTGAAGTACGACGAGACGTACCAGTCGGCGGTCGGCGCGGAGACGGAGTCGACCCACGGGTTCCACGACGAGTGGGACGACCTCCGGAGCGAGCTGGGGCTCTAGACCGGAAACACCGCGTCCGGGTCGGCCGTTCGCCCGTCCTCGTCCGCCGCGAGTCCGGCCAGCTCCTCGCGGATCCCCGCCTCGTCGAGGTCCTCGCCGATGAACACCAGCCGCGTCCGGCGGTCCTCGTCGGGCCCCCACTCGCCGATCGGTCCGGCCTGAACGGACGGACCGGCCTGGCTCACGCCGATCACCTCGTCGGTGCCCGCCACCCGGACCACGCCCTTCGCGCGGATTATCGACCCGTCCCAGTCGCCGAGCCACTCGGCGAGCCCCGTCGGGCCGAGCGCGCCGCCCGACCGGATCGCCAACGATCCCACCCCCTTGGCCGCCGCCCCCGCCTCCCGCTGCCCCTGGCCGCTACCCCCCACCCCCTCGCGCCC
>NZ_NEWI01000129.1:0-7338 GCF_002135005.1 Halorubrum sp. SD612
CATGGCGTTCAGCGAGTGTGTCAAGATTGTCTCCCTGCTTTCGGCCGATCGCCGCGAGAACACGTTCTCGCGGGATCTCTCCCGCTGTTTGCTCACGTAGCTCGTGAAGTTCTTCCAGAGTGATTCCGTCCAACCGACCCATTACTATAGAATACGACTATATTGGGAAATACTTTCGCACGACCGTATCAAACGGGCAGCCGCGAATCGGGCGCAGGCGAAGTAAGGACCACAGCGAGCGTGCGCCCGATTCGCGGCTGGGGCTTTGGGAGTATTCACCGCCGACCTGCTGAATCCCGTTTATAATCCGACGGGGAATTTGGAGGGAGCTCCCACCGAGCCGTCAACATCGACGTACTCTGCCTATTCTACGACCGCGAGCGCCACGCCTGCCACGTCGCGAACGCCGACCACCTGGTGTCGCCACCCGTCGCCGGCGTCGACGCAGAGCGTGCCCGCGTCCGTCACCGCGACCGAGACGCCGGGGCCGTAGCCGAGCGCGACGGGCGTCTCGTCCACGGGCAGGTCCGCGGGCATCCACGTCTCCTCGCCCCACTCGCCAGCCCCGTCCGAGTGAACGAGCAGGTCACCGCCGACGACCGCCATCGCGTGCCCGTCGCCGTCGGACGCGACCGCCTCCGCGACCGCCTCCCGGGCCGTCATCCAACCGTTGCCAAGCCAGTAGAGCCCCGCACCGGTCGCCGCGAGCGGCATCCCGGCGCCGGCCACGTCGCGCGCGTCGTCGAGGCCGACGTCGGTGATGCCGCGCTCACCGACCCGGTACACCGCCTTCGCGCCCGCGACGAGACCGCCGTCGACCGCACGCGGGTCCGTGACGGTTCCGATCTGCGTCGTCGACGAGACCGTCGCCTCGTCGCCCTCCCCGACCTTGATGCGCTCGATCGCCCCGTCCTCGCGGGCGACAAGGAGCGCGTCGTCACGGTCCCTCGCCGCGCCGACCGCGACCGCCGGCTCGTCGTCGACCGACTCGAACGCCGGGTCGTCGCCGACCGCGGCGACCGAGAGCCCGGCGGGCGTGGCCGCGACGGCGAGGTCGGGGCCGCCGCCGCGAGCGAGGACGGTGACATCGCGGGCGGGGTCGCGGGCGACCATGTCGAACGCGCCGACCTTGTCGGCCGACAGCGAGACGCGGACGATCCCCGTCCCCGTCGCGACGTAGGCGTCGGTGCGGCCGGCGCTGCCCGCGTACACGCGCTTTTCATCGATCGAGATGTCATCCTCGGCGGGAGCCATCGGAGGGCCGTTCTCCGCGGCGGGACATAAGCCCCGCGCGGCGGCGCGCGTTCCGACCCTCCGGGAACGCCCGCCCGTTCCGACGGCCATTTGAGCGCCCCTCGCGTACGCTGATTCGTGCAATCGGTCGCCGCCGAGTTCTCGACGCTGCTCGCGGAGGTGGCCCCCCGACTTGCCCGGATCACGGCGTTCATCGCGGGGGGCGTCTTCGCCGCCAACGTCGCCGTCGCGTTCGGGCTGGTCCGGTACGTCGCCGGGCTCGCGGGGTGGCTCACCCGACCGGCGAACCTCCCGGACGAGGTCGGCACGGCGATCCTCACGACCGCGGCGTCGACGACCGCGGGCTACGCGACGCTCGCGGAGTTCCGCGAGTCGGGCCTGCTCGACGACCGGGCGACGCTCGTCGCGGTGACGATGAACACGTTCTTCGGCTTCGTCCAGCACGTGTTCACCTACTACGTCCCGGTGTTGATCCCGATCCTCGGCGTCACCACCGGCGCCGTCTACGTCGGCGCGCGCGCCGGCATCGCGCTTTTGATCACCGTCACCGGCGTCGTCGCGGGCGGGTTCCTCCTCTCTGAGTCGAACGTCGACCGCGCCGCGCTCGCCGACGTCGAGGCGACCGGGCCCGAGGACGACGACCGTACCGACCGGGAGCGCGTGCGCGACGCGGCCGGGAAGTCGTGGCGGACCCTCCGGCGGATCGTCCCGCGGCTCGCGGTCGTGTACACGCTGGTCATCTGGCTCGTCACGACCTACGACGTGGCGGCCCTGACGAGCGTGGCGGAGCCGATCACGAGCGTGCTGGGCCTGCCGGGTGCCGCGGTGCCGGTCATCGCGGTGTTCACGCTCGACACGACCGCGGGCGCGGCGACGCTCGCCGGGACGGAGGCCGGGATCTTCACGACGCGGACCGCGGTCGCGTCGCTGCTCATCGGGAGCATCCTCTCGTTCGCCGTCTCCACGTTCCGGCGCTCGATCCCGTTCCAGTACGGGATCTGGGGGCCTTCGTTCGGGACGAAGGTGATCGCCGTCAACACCGCGCTCAAGCTCGTCTTCATCTCGGCGACGGTCGCGCTGCTGCTCGCGCCGGTGTGGTGACAGGGCCGGTGGAGCCCGAATCAGTAGGTTCAACACCGGCCCGGATCGATCGGCGCACATGGCGCTCGAAAAGGACGTGGACTGTCCCGACTGCGGCGGGTCTCGTTCGTTCTACCGGACCGCGGCGATGACGCTCCACCTCGGCGAGAAGACGAAGTGGCGCTGTCCCGACTGCGGCTACGGCTACGTCGAGATCGACGGCATCGACACGCTTCCGGCCTGACGAAACCGTTCGCCGGCGCCGCCTCCTCGCCGGCCCCGGGTTTCCGTCCGCGGCGCCGCCGCAACACTCAGTACCCCCGGGACTGACCCGGGACACATGAACCGAATTCGGCGACGGTCCGCGGGGGTGAACGCGCGTGGTCGGTGAGGCGCGCGATCCCGACGGCGACACCGGACCGCTGGATGGCGTCACCGTGCTGGACCTCTCTCGCGTGCTCGTCGGCCCGTTCTGTACCATGCAGCTCGGCGACCTCGGCGCCGAAGTGCTCAAGATCGAGCGGCCCGGACAGGGCGACCAGACGCGGACATGGGTCCCGCCAGCGTTCGGCGAGGGCGAGGGCGAAGAGAGCGCCTACTACGTCAGCGTTAACCGGAACAAGCGGTCGATCCAGTTGGACCTGACGACCGAGTCGGGGCGCGCGGTCGCGCGGGACCTCGCCCGCGAGGCCGACGTGCTCGTCGAGAACTTCCGGGTCGGTAAGACCGCCGAGTGGGGCCTCGACTACGGCGACCTCGTCGACGAGAACCCCGGGCTGATCTACTGCGGCATTTCCGGCTACGGCGAGTGGGGCCCCGACCGCGACAAGCCCGCCTACGACATCATGATGCAGGCGCGGGGCGGGGTCATGTCGTTCACGGGCGTCGAGGACGGCCCGCCGGTCCGGATCGGCGTCGCGCTCGCCGACGTCGGCGCGGGGATGTACGCGACGCAGGCGATCCTCGCGGCCCTCCTCGAGCGCGAACTCGGCGACGGCCGCGGCCAGAAGATCGACGTGAGCCTGCTGGACGGGCAGGCCGCCTGGACCAGCTACATGGCGACGAACTACTTCGCCAGCGGCGAGCCGCCGGGACGGATGGGGAGCAAACACCCGAACATCGTCCCGTATCAGGCGTTCGAGACGAGCGACGGGTACGTCGTCGTCGCCTGCTCGTCGGACCCGTTCTGGCCGCCGCTGTGCCGCGCGATCGACCGCCCGGACCTGCTCGCGGACGAGCGGTTCGAGACCAACGAGGGCCGCGTCCGCCACCGGGAGGAGCTCGACCGCGAGCTGAGCGAGACGTTCGCGTCCATGACGACCGCCGAGGCGACCGCGGTCCTGGAGGAACACGACGTGCCCGCGAGCCGCGTCCGCGACGTGAGCGAGGTGTTCGCCGACCCCCAAATCGAGGCGCGCGGGATGGTCGCCGAGGCGGAACACCCGACCGCGGGCACCGTCACGTTCCCCGGCTCGCCCATGCACTTCTCCCGGACGCCGACGACCGTCCGGCGCCACCCGCCGGCGCTCGGCGAACACACGGAGTCAGTTCTCGACGAGTACGGCTACGGCGACGGCGACATCGCGGAGCTGAAAGAACGGGGAGCGATTCCGGACGGCTGACGGCGACGGGACGCTCGGTGGTCGGGTTCCGTCGAGCGCTCCGCCGTCGGTCGCTGTCGAGCGCTCCGCCGTCGGTCGCCGCCGAGCGCTCGGTCACCGGTTTTCCCGGGCGCTCAGTCGTCGTTTTCGGCCGTGATCGGGTCGCTCTCGTCTTCGGTGAACCCCGCCGACTCCTCCTGCCGCTCGCGGGCCTCGGGATCGAACTCGGCCTCGATGTCCTGATACCGCGGGACGAAGGAGAGCTCGTGGTGACTCTCCGTCTCGTGGCCGATGTACCGCTCTTCGAGGTCGAACTGCGCCTCCTCGTCGTTCTGCGCGATGTTCTCGAAGTCCTCGTAGGCCGCGTGGGCGCCCGAGTGGAGACCGTACAGCGTGATGAAGATGTACTGGTAGCCCAGGTCGCCGAGCTCCTCGAAGGTGAGCGGGTCCTCCTCGGCGCCCCACTCGAACGAGGAGGAGTAGTTGAAGGCCAGATCGAGGTCGGGGTGGGTCTCGTGGATCGTCTCGGCGTACTCGACCGCGTCCTCGCGGGACGGGTCGGGCATCTCGGGCCAGACGAGGTCGACGCCGGCGTCGGCGTAGATTCGGCCGCGTTCGAGGTGCTCCTCCCAGTCGCCGTTGGCGGAGCCGTACGCGTCGGTGCGGGCGATGATGACGGTGTCCTCGCTCTGCTTGGCGTCGACGGCGGCCTCGAAGCGCGAGCGGGCCTGCTCGCGGGAGACGATCTGCTTGCCGGCGATGTGGCCACAGCGCTTCGGCGAGGTCTGGTCCTCGATGTGGACGGCGGCGACGCCGGCCTTCTCGTACTCGCGGACCGCGCGCCGGACGTTGTGGACGCCGCCGTAGCCGGTGTCGCAGTCGGCGATGACGGGGAGGTTCGTCGCCTCGACCATGCGCTTCGCGTTCTCGACCATCTCGGACATGGTGACCATCTCCAGGTCGGGGAAGCCGAACTGGCCGAGGACGGTCGAGTAGCCGCTCATGTAGGCCGCGTCGAGGCCCGCCATCTCCGCGAGGCGGGCGTCGAGGGCGTGGTAGATCCCCGGCGCGAACGTGTACTCCTGCTCCTCGAACAGCTCGCGGAGCCGGCGGCCGGCCGGGTTGTCGATATCTCTGGTGAAGACGTCGTCGTCGAGTTCGTTGGGATTCATCGGGTTACTGCGTGGTGTCGTCGTCTGCGGTGCGGTTCGGCGCGGTGCGCCGGCCTGATCGGCGTTTGTCGGCGGGGCGAGCGGTCGGCGCGAACGTCGTCGGGTCCGGGCGCGGTCCGTCGCCGGTCCCCGCCATTGGGACGGTGCTGCGGGACGCGTCCTCGCCGGTCGACCGGGCCGAGCGCTCGCGGGAGCGGCGCGTCGCGTTCGCCGTCATCGCGAACCCCCGTCGGTCCGCGTCCGCGAGGCGGGACGCAGGTCGGGGACCATGGGTGCGTCGCGCTCGTCGTCGGCCGGCGGACGGGTCGGGCGACGGGTGTCGGCCCGCGGCGGCGACCCGGGCGAGCGCGTCCCCGTCGTCCGGCGCGTCGTGATCGTCGGGACCAGCGGCGCGCCGGCCTCCTCGGTGGGCGGGATGCGGCCGGGGATCGGCTGCGGAGAAGCAGTCCGGTCGGAGCGCTCCGCGGGCTCCGAGCCGGTCGTGCGGTCGGTCGTGCGATCGGTGCGTCGAGTCGTGTCGTCGGGCGTGTCGTCAGGTGTCGTCATCGGGTCGTGTGGGGGGTTGCGGCGGTCGTCTGGTGATCGGGTCGGTGCCTCGGGTCGCTGCGTGTCCGCGTACGGATACTACCATTGCGACCGGAGCAAATCGGAGGAAGATAATAAACATAATGATTGATAATGATAATATTCGTTATGTTGTTTTATTCGGTTAAATGTTCCATGACAACACGGCCCATACAAACGAAGACATCCGGGGCTGCGCGCCCCTCGCCGCCGGTGACAGCGTCCACAACACTGTCGGTGACGCCGCCGAGCGACATCGGCGGCGTCGGACCGGGCCAGACCGAGCCGGGCCAGACCGAGCCGGGCCGGACCGATCGCTTATTGACCCCGCCGCGCGGAGCGTAGGGTAGTGAACGAGCGCGACGCTCTCCGGGCTCTCGCGGCCGACCTCCCGCACGCGGGCGACGACGCCGCCGTCGTCGACGGAACGGTCATCACGACGGACATGCTCCACGAGCGGACCGACTTCCCGGCCGGCACAACGCGGTACACAGCCGGCTGGCGCGCAGTCGGCGCGTCGCTGTCGGACGTGGCGGCGATGGGCGCGACCGCCCGGGCCGCGGTCGCCGTCTACGCCGACGAGGCGTTCGACCGCGACGAGCTGACCCGGTTCGTCGCGGGCGCGGTCGACGTCTGCGAGGCGGTCGACGCCGAGTACGTCGGCGGCGACCTCGACGAACACGTCGAGTTCACGACTGCGACCACCGCGGTCGGCGGGATCACCGACGCCGGGGCCGTCACGCGTGACGGGGCGCGACCGGGCGACGCGCTCTGCGTCACCGGCGAGTGGGGCCGGTCCGCAGCGGCGCTGCGGATTTTCAAAAACGACGGCGAGGGCGAGACCGAGCGCGCCAACGAGCTGTTCCGGTTCACGCCGCGCGTGGCCGACGGGCTGGCGCTGGCATCGCACGCGACCGCGATGATGGACTCCTCGGACGGGCTGGCTCGGTCGTGTCACCAGCTCGCGGAGGCGAGCGGGGTCGGGATCGAGATCGAGCGGGACGCGGTTCCGGTTCACCCCGCGGTCGAGGAGGTTGCGGAGGGGTCGACGGAGCGGTTCGAACTCGCGGCGCACTTCGGCGAGGACTTCGAGCTGGTCTGTGCGGTGCCGGAAGAGGACGTTTCGGGGGTCAGCGAGTCGTGTCCCGCCGGACTCACGCGGATCGGGACGGTGGTCGAGGAGCGTGATGAGGGAGGCCCGCGCGTCCTCGCCGACGGCGACCCCCTGCCCGACCGCGGCTTCACGCACGGCGACGAGTAAGTCGGCGAAACACCAGTCGATCGACCGCCCGACAGTTGATTTTATAAATAGCCGATCGACACGAACGCTCCCGAAGCCCCGGTCGCGAGGCGGGCGCACGCTCGCTGCGGTCCTCAGTCGCTCGCTTCGCTCGCTCCTTGCGGTCCTTACGTCGTCATCAGAACGCTCCGCGTTCTGATTGGCTCACGAGAGCTTCGCTCTCGTGAACGCCTGCGCCCGCCTCGCGACTGCCCCTTTGAGTCCCACCCGACCGCGACCGCACAGCACCTCGCGCCTCCCCAACCTCGTCGGGCGCTTCCTTCGGGCTCCCTTCGGTCGCCCTCGGAGCGCCCGACTCCCTCGCGCGTGCTCCTCGCGCCCTGCCGGCGCCCGGCGGCGCCCCCCCTCCCCGCGTTCTTTCTCAACC
>NZ_NEWI01000012.1:0-33423 GCF_002135005.1 Halorubrum sp. SD612
GAAAAAAAAAATCGCCCGCTACGTCGACCGCATGTCGGACCTCCTGTCGCTGTCGCCGAGCGAGGTCGACGAGCGGGGGATCGACCTCCGACGCGGCCGGGAGGTGGTCGCCGTCGACCCCGACGCGAAGCGCGTCACGGTCGAGACGGCCGACGGTGATCGAGTCGAGCAGGCGTACGGCGACCTCCTCGTCGCCACCGGCGCGCGCGCCGACTCCGGCCCCTTCGACGTGCGCGGCCTCGACGGCGCGTTCACGCTTCACGACATGGACGCGGCGGCCGCCATCGACGCGTACGTCGCGGACCCCGACGACTACGACTCGGACCGCGTCGACGTGAGCGCGGTCGACCGCGACCGCGTCGAGCGCAACGCGGCGATACCGGCCCCCGAGACCGCCGCGGTCGTCGGCGGCGGGTACGTCGGCGTCGAGGTCGCCGAGGCGCTCTCGGAGCGCGGGGTCGACGTCCGCGTCTTCCACCGGTCCGGGCACCTCCTCTCGCCGTTCGGCGAGGCGGTCGGGAACCGCGTCGAAACCGCGCTCGAGGCCGAGGGCGTCAGCGTTCGCACCGACGCCCCGGTCGAGGCGCTCGTCGGCGACGAGCGGATCGAGGCGATCGACGTCGGCGGCGACCGCGTTCCGGTCGACATGGCCGTCGTCGGGGTCGGGATCCGACCGAACACCGAACTGCTCGACGGCACCGGGGTCGACCTCGGACCGGGCGGCGCGGTCCGGGTGGACGACCACGGCCGGACTAGCCTCCCGGACGTGTACGCGGCGGGCGACTGCGCGACCGCGCGCCACGCGGTGACGGGCGAGCCCGACTGGATGCCCCTCGGACTCACCGCGAACCGCGCCGGTCGCGCGATCGGTGCGACGGTCGCGGGGGATCCCGCGCCGGTCGGGGACATCGCGGGCACGGCGGCGGTGAAGGCGTTCGACACCGAGGGGGCCCGGGTCGGGATCCTCGACCCCGAGGCGGCCGAGGCGGCCGGGTTCGACCCGGTCAGCGAGACGGTGACCGCGGGGTCGCGCTCCGGCTACTACCCCGGTGCGGCCGAGACCGACGTGACCCTCGTCGCCGACCGCGACACGGGGCGACTCCTCGGCGGGAGCGTCGTCGGCACCGACCGCGCGGCGATCCGGATCGACACGCTCGCGACCGCGATCGAGGCGGACATGACCGTTCCCGAGGTAGAGCGCCTCGACCTCGCGTACGCGCCGCCGTTCAGTCCGGTGTGGGACCCGATACTGGTCGCCGCGAAGGTGTTGAACGGAAAAATCGAGGACTGAACGGCGGCGACAGCGGTGCGGCCCGGACGAAGTCGCTCACTCCCGTATCCGACCGACGAGGAACCCGACCACCGCCGCCGCGAAGCCGACCGCGACCGCAGCGGCGGCGGCGAGCGCGAGCGGCGCGGTGACCGCCGAGAGGGGCGGGCCGCCGAGGCCGCCCGGGACCGCGTACGGCGTCGGTCCGAGCCCTCGCAGCAGGGTCCCTGCGAAGGGCCCGTACGCGAGGAGGGCCGTCGGGAGGGCGCCGCCTCCGGTCGCGGCGAACGCGACCGCGCCGACCGCCGCCACCGCGGCGAGGACGCCGGTGGTCGCCGGGGCGCCGACGCCGACCGCCGCCGTCGCGTCGAAGACGACGTACGACAGCGCGAGCCCGACCGCGCTCCACACCGTCGCTCGCTCGAAGCCCGTCTCGCCGAGCGCGATCCGCCGGAGCGCCGCGCGACCGGAAGCGGCACCATCGGCCCCGCCCGCGTCGCCCTCGGTCGCGTTCGCGTCAGTCATTCCGGCCGCGTCGCCCCCCGCCCCTCGCGGTCCGGGGTGAGGTTGCCGTGTTCGTCTATCTCGCCCGCGACGATCCGCGTCGAGGAGATGCGCTCGCCGTCCTCGGCCGCGACGTGGTCGACGACGACCAAGTCGAGGGGATCGCGCCCGCGCTCGCGACGGATCTCGTTGATCCGCTCGCCGCCCGCCTTCGTCTCCGGGGAGACGATCAGCGCGTCGAACTCCGGCTCGACCGCGATGCCGGTCGGCTCCGTCAGCTCACGGACCTCGTAGTCGCGCCCGTGCGACTCGGCCAGCGGCGCCAACTCCGCTTCGAGGTCGCGCTCGCGCCGGTCGAACGGGCGGACGTACCGGTCGACGTGGCGGGTCTCCGGCGCCAGCTCGTCGGAGGTGAGACCGACGGTGACGTCACCCAGCTCGAACGCCCGCTCGAACAGCTTGCGGTGGCCGTCGTGAACGGGGTCGAACGTACCTCCCAGCGCGACGTTCATGCCTCTCCGTTGCGCGGGTCAAACTTAAAACGTCCCGAACCGCGTCCCGGCCCGGTGAAGTCGGGCGGCGGGGCCGAGTCGTCGACCGGCTCAGTTCTCCGTCTCGTCGTCCGTTCCGTCGCCCTCCGCGCCGTCGTCGGCTTCGCCCACGCTGGCGTCGCCGCCCTCGTCCCCGCCGTCGCCCTCGGCGTCGACGGATATCTGGACGGGTTCGGTGTCGCCGTCGGGCGACTCGCCGCCGAGCCGCCGGTCGAGATTGAAGACGGCGTTCAGCTCCGCCTGAACGTCGCCGACGACGCCGCGGACCAGCTCGCTCGGCGCGATGGCCTCGTACTCGTAGGGGTTGTTACCCGCCCCCTCCGCCTTCCGCTTGCCGCGCTCGACGGTCCCCTCGTCGTGGAGTTCGGCGAGCGCCTCGCGGACGGTGCTGGGGTAGAGGCCGGTCCCGTCCGCGACCTCGTCGCTCGTGCTGTGGGGGTTATCGCGCAGGTAGACGTAGATGCGCGCCCGAGTCTCGGTGTCGAGCAGCCACGCGAGCAGGTCGACGACGTTGTCGTCGAACCCCTTCACCGCCTGGTCGGCGCCCTCGCTGAGCCGCTCTTTCGTCTTCCGAAGCTCCTCCCGCGTCCGGTCCGTCGGCGACTCCTCCGGGTCGTCGACCGGCTCGGCGGCTGTGTCGTCCGTGGTCATATCCGAAACAGGGGGCCACGCGGGCAAAAGGGTTTCTCGTCGCTTTCGTTCCGACGAAACGCTTCGACGCCGATCGTCCTGAGCGTCGTCAGGGTCTCACGAGGAGGTCCGAACACAGCGCGTCCACGCCCGACTCCTCGTGGATCCGGCGCTGGCGCGCGGCGCCGCTCTCCGCCTCGTACACCTCGCGGATCCCCGAAATCCCGAGCCGGTCGCACTCGGCGTCGACGACCTCGCCGAGCGCGGTCGTTTCCTCGCCGTCACGGTCGACGAACGCGGCGTCGTGGCCGTGACGGATCGCGCGCCACTTGTTCTCGTCGAGGAGTTCGCGGCGCAGGGAGCGGGGCGGCTCACCGTCCTCGTACCGCTCGGCGTAGTCGACGACCAGCGCACGGACGTACTCCGCGAGCGCGAGGGTGATCGCCGGGTCGCGTTGTACATCGGGCGCACGGACCTCCACGGTCCCGTGCCCGGTGTGGGGGCGCACGTCGAACCACAGCTCGCCGCGGTCCGCGATGGACTCCGTCTCGACCATCCGGCGCTCGTACCGCTGGAAGGCGTCGAAGTCCTCGAAGGCGGAGGGGATCCCGGTGTTCGGGAGGTTCTCGAACACCTTGGCGCGGGCCGAGGCGAGCCCGGTGTCGAACCCGTTCCAGAACGGGGAGTTGGCCGACAGCGCGAGCAGCACCGGGCAGTGCCACCGTAGCCGGTTCGCGACCCAGACCGCCTTGTCCGCGTCGTCGACGCCGACGTGGACGTGGAGCCCCGCGGTCACGTTGCGGTGCTGGGGGTACTGGATGCGGTCCAGCTGCGCCTGATACCGCGGCTTCTGGACGTGGTCGAGCTCGCGCCACTTCGCCGTCGGGTGGAGCCCCGCGGCCGCGATCCGGTAGCCGTCGGCGGCGGCGTGGTCGACGAGCGCCTCGCGGACCGTCGCGAGCGCCTCGGCGGGGTCGTCACCCTCCTCGATCGTTTCGGTCTGGGCCTCTATCGTACACTCGAACAGCTCGTGGTCGAACCCCTCCGGCACCGCCGCGGGCGGGTCGCGACCGTACACGAGGTCGTCGGTCCCGGACGTCGGGCGGCCCTCGGCATCGACGATGTAGAACTCCTCCTCGATGCCGAGCGTCCCCATCCGGGAGAACGCGTCCCGCGAACCGAGTTCCATTACCGCTCCGTACCGGTCGCTCGCTCTTATAAGGATTGGAAGGCGGAAGGCGCGGCGCCGTCGCTCTCCGACGAGCGCTCGGGCAGGTGAATCGAGTGGGAAGATAGAATCGGCCGAACCGCACTCCGCGCGTCGAAAACGAGTCGGCGGCGCGCGTTCGCGCGCCGGGGGCTGCGACGCTCGGTCCCGCGTCCCGTTCAGCCGAGGACGTACCGGAGCGCCGGGACCTTCTCGACGAGCGCCTGCCCGCCGACCTGAATCTGCTCGATGTAGGCGTCGAGGCCGAGGACGCGGCCCGCGCCGAACGCGGCCACGGTGAGGAACACCATCGCGTACACTAGCGTCGAGTCGAACAGGGCGAGGAAGTCGCCGCTCCACCCGCCGAGGTAGAACAGCGTCATCTGTATCGCCCCGCCCAGCGCGGCCAGGCGGACGAACGCGCCGAGGATCAGCGCCGTGCCGATCAGCAGCTGCGTCGCGGGCACGAACACGTTCGCGAACTCGACGAACCACGGCGTCGACCCCATCGCGGCGTACAGGCCGCTGACCGGGCTCGCCGCGTCGGGCGCGTGGACGAGGTAGCCGCTGGCGTCGAACGGCCACTCCGAGACCTTTCCGAGGCCCGCGAACAGGATCATCCCGCCGATGGTCGCCCGCAGCAGGACGATGAACAGCGCCGACAGCGAGTGCGCCTTCCCCAGTAACGTGATTCCGCCGAACTCGCCGCCGAACTCGTTTGTGGTCTTCGTGGACATTGTGTCTCTCCTCACTTGCGAATACGCCGGACGAGTATATAAACCGGAAAGCGGGTTCCCCTTCGCCGAGACGAATTCGACCTGGCCCCCTATCTGTCGGGTCTTTAAATACAATCCCCGAACTTCATCGGATCGGACCGCTTCTCCGGGCTCACCACGCCTCGCCGCTGGCGAGGTCGACCTCGGCGTCCCCCTTCTCTGAGGGACAGATGTCGGCGAGCACGCAGTCGGCGCAGTCGGGGTTGATCGCGGTACAGGTCGCGCGCCCGTGGTCGATCATGAGGTGAGTGAACTGCTGCCAGTCGCTCTCGGGGACGACGTCCAGCAGGTCCTGTTCGATCGCCTCTGGCCGTTCCTCCTCGGTGACCCCCAGCCGCCGCGTGAGACGCTGGACGTGGGTGTCGACGACGATCCCCTCGACCACGTCGTGGCCGTGCTGGAGGACGACGTTCGCGGTCTTGCGACCCACGCCCGCGAGGTCCGTCAGCTCGGACATCGTGTCCGGCACTTCGCCGTCGTGCTCCTCCGCGATGTCCGCGCACGCGGAGCGGATGTACTTCGCCTTGTTGTTGTAGTAGGTGATCGAGTTGATCGCCTCGGCCATCTCCTCTTGGGGCGCGTTCGCGTACTCCTCGGGCGTCTCGTACGTCTCGAACAGGTCTGCGCACACCTTGTTCACGCGCTCGTCCGTACACTGCGCGGAGAGGATCACCGCGATGAGCAGCTCCAGCCGATTCGAGTAGTTGAGCGAGATTGTCGAGTCAGGGTACTCCTCGTACAGCCGGTCGAGGACCTCGGCGACCTGCTCCTCACGCGGATCGAGTGGCGTTCCCATACGAATCCCTCCGTCCGGGCGACATTGAACGATCCGACTGTGCGCCCCGCCGCGACGGATCGGCACGCCGCCCGCCCCGCCGAGTAGTAAGACAGTTACCACGCGGCGCGCTGGTGAGCGTATGGACGTACTCGACGTCGCGGCCCGCGCGACAGAGACCGGGCCGGTGTGCGACGCCTGCCTCGGCCGGCTCGTCGCCGACCGGAGCTTCGGGTTGTCGAACGCCGACCGGGGCTCGGCGCTCCGCGTGTCGCTGGCGTTGCGCGACGACGAGGACCACGAAGCGGTCGACACCGCGGACTGCTGGGTGTGCGAGGGTCGCTGCGCCGCGTTCGACGACTGGGCCGACCGCGCCGCCGAGGCGGTCGAGGGCGTCGAGTTCGCCACCTACAACGTCGGCACGCGCCCGCCACCGCTGATCGAGGAGAACGAGGCGCTGCTCCGCGCCGACGCCGGCCTCGACGAGGACGCGGGCGAGCCGTTCAAGTCGGAGTTCAACCGCGAGGTCGGCAAGCGGTTCGGGCGGCTCACGGGCGTCGAGGTCTCCTTCGACCGCCCCGACGTCCAGTTCACGATCGACTTGGCCGAAGACGAGATCGACGCGAAGGTGAACTCCACGTTCGTCTACGGCCGCTACAGGAAACTGGAGCGGGACATCCCCCAGACCGAGTGGCCCTGTCGCGAGTGTAAGGGCTCCGGGCGGCAAGGGGCCGACCCCTGCGACCACTGCGGCGGCTCCGGCTACCTGTACGACGACAGCGTCGAGGAGTACACCGCGCCGGTCGTCGAGGACGTGATGGACGGGACGGAGGCGACGTTCCACGGCGCGGGCCGCGAGGACGTCGACGCGCTCATGCTCGGCACCGGCCGCCCGTTCGTGGTCGAAGTGGAGGAGCCGCGCCGTCGCCGGGTCGACACCGACCGCCTCCAGTCGGACATCAACGCCTTCGCCGACGGCGCGGTCGAGGTGGAGGGGCTCCGCCTCGCGACCTACGAGATGGTCGAGCGCGTCAAGGAACACGACGCCGCGAAGCGGTACCGCGCCGCGGTGACGTTCGACGCCGACGTGGACGCCGACGCCCTCGCGGACGCGGTCGCCACGCTGGAGGGGGCGACCGTCGAGCAGTACACGCCGAACCGGGTCGACCACCGCCGCGCGAGCATCACGCGCGAGCGCGACGTGTACGAAGCGACGGCCGACCTCGACGACGCGCGTCACGCGACCGTCGAGATCCGCGGCGAGGGGGGCCTCTACATCAAGGAGCTGATCTCCGGCGACGAGGGCCGGACCGAGCCGAGCCTCGCGGGCCTGCTCGGCGTCGGCGCCGAGGTGACCGCGCTCGACGTCCTCGCGGTGGAGGGCGAAGACGAGCCGTTCGAGCGCGACGAGTTCTTCCGGGAGTAGCGCGCTCCGAGGCCCGGCCGATGCCGTCGCATCTCGTCCGGTCCGGTCGATCCGATCCGGCGCCGCCCGCTCCGGTCGGGGGCCCTGACGCACCGTACCGAGCCGGCCGCGGACGCGGAATCAACGGGATTTATCTGACGAGCGTCAGACGTTCGAATATGAACGGGAGCGACGCCGACGGCGGAAACGCCCGAGAGGGTGGCACCCGAAACGGCGCCCCCGGCGGCGAGTCGAACGGTTCGACCGCGGCCGGCGACGCCGGTCGCGCGGGCTCGCCCGCGGTGGGCGACCCCGTGATCCGCCCCGCCGTCGACGACGCGGGGGCGGTTCCGACCGCCGCCGACGTATCGCTGAACGGTGCCGACCGCGCGGAGCGACCCGACCGGGTCTCTTCGGTCCTCGTCGCCGTCGGGCCCGGGCCGCACTCCGGAGCCACCGTTGACGTCGCCCGGGAGATCGCGGACGCCACGGACGCGTGGCTCGAACTGTTCCACGTCGTGCCCTCCGACGCGGCGCTCGCCGACGCGGCACCCGACGACGACGCCTCCGGGACCGTCGCCCCCGCCGGCGCGGCCGACCCCGACTACGCCGCGGCGGGGGAACGACTCCTCGACGCGGCCGAGGACCGGCTCACCGGGTTCGACCGCGCCGACCGGTGGCTCGTCGAGGACCGGACCGCGGCGGGCGCGGTCGTCGAGCAGTCCGCGTACTACGACCTGGTCGTCGTGGGCGCGCCGACGACGGGTACCGTCGGCCGGTTCGTGTTCGGCTCCACGACCGACACGGTCGTCGGCGACGCCGAGGTCCCCGTCGTCGTCGTCGAGGCCGACGGGTCGACCGCCCTCGACGCGGAGTAGGCGCCGACCGCCGTCGTTGCTACGACAAAGGCCCGTTTTCGCCGTTCTCGGCCCCGTTGACTGCGTGTTACCGTCTCACGTCTCGGCGACAGCGTTAAAACAGTGTACATACTTGTACATCATAACGCGGAATACTACATCGGTGGACACAATGAATCTCAACGACACGGTCGAGCGCGTGACGGACGGGGAGGATCTGACCGTAGAGGAGGCGCGCGAGGCCGCGCGGCTCGTCTTCGAGGAGGCGACGGAGGCCCAGATCGGGGCGCTGCTCGCCGCGCTCCGGGCGAAGGGCGAGACCGAGGCCGAGATCGCCGGGTTCGCGCAGGGGATGCGCGACGCGGCGCGCACGATCGAGCCCGACCGCGAGCCGCTCGTCGACACCTGCGGCACCGGCGGCGACGACCACGACACGATCAACGTGTCGACGACCGCCGCCGTCGTCGCCGCGGGCGCGGGCGTCCCGATCGCCAAGCACGGCAACTACTCGGTCTCCTCCTCCTCGGGCAGCGCGGACGTGCTGGAGGTCGCGGGGGCCGACGTCGAGGCGGAGCCGCCAGCCGTCGAGGCGGCGATCGAGGACGACGGGATCGGCTTCATGCTCGCGCCCGTCTTCCACCCGGCGATGAAGGCCGTCATCGGTCCGCGCAAGGAACTGGGGATGCGGACGATCTTCAACGTCCTCGGCCCGCTCACCAATCCCGCCGGCGCCGACGCGCAGGTGCTCGGCGTGTACGACCCCGACCTCGTCCCCGTCATCGCGCGGTCGCTGGCGCACATGCCCGTCGAGCGCGCGCTCGTCGTCCACGGCGCGGGCATGGATGAGATCGGAATCCATTCCGAGACGGTCGCGGCCGAGGTCGACGGCGAGGACGTGACGGAGTTCACGATCGAGCCCGCCGACCTCGGGCTCGACCGCGCCCCGATCGAGGCGGTCGCCGGCGGGACGCCCGCGGAGAACGCCGCGGACCTGCGCGGGATCGTCGACGGCTCGGTCACCGGTCCGAAGCGCGACCTGATCCTCGCGAACGCGGGCGCAGCCGTCTACGTCGCTGGCGAGGCCGAGACCCTCGCCGCGGGCGTCGAGCGCGCCGCGGAGGCGATCGACTCCGGCGCGGCCGCCGAGAAGTTCGCGGCCCTCTGCGACGGCGACGAGGCGCCCCCGGCTGACGCGGGGACGAGCGGAGCGGCGGACGGCGCGACGACCGCGGAGGACGACGACTGATGGCGCGGGTGAAGATCTGCGGGATCACGCGCGAGGCCGACCTCCGCGCCGCGGTCGACGCGGGGGCCGACGCGGTGGGCGTGATCACGGAGGTGCCGGTCGACTCGCCGCGCGAGGTCGACCCCGCCGAGGCGGCGGAGCTGCTCGCGGACGTGCCCGCGTTCGTCACCGCGACGCTCGTGACGATGCCCGAGTCCGCCGAGCGCGCGGTCGAGCTCGCCCGCACGACCGCGCCCGACGCGATCCAGCTCCACGGCGAGTGGACCGTCGACGAGCTCCGCTACATCCGGGCGGAGACGGAGCGCAAGGTGCTGCTCACGGTCGACGCCGACGACCCGGCCCGCGCCGAGGAGTTCGACGGCGCGGTCGACGCCTTCGTCGTCGACTCCACGGACGACTCGGGCGCGGGCGGCACCGGCGAGACGCACGACTGGCGCGCGACCGGCGAGCTCGCCGAGCGACTCACCACGCCCGTCGTGCTCGCTGGCGGGCTCACGGCAGACACCGTCGCCGAGGCGGTCCGCGTCGCCGACCCGTTCGCGGTCGACGTGGCGTCGGGCGTCGAGATCGAGGGCGGCCGGAAGGACCACAACGCGGTGGCCCGCTTCGTCGCCAACGCGGGCCGGGAGATGGAGCTGGCATGAGCGACGCGGCCCCCTCGCTCGACCGCTCGAAGGCCGAGTTCGTCGATCTGGCCGCCGATGCCGAGAAGCCGGTCGTCGTCCGCGCGTCCGCGTCGCTCGACGCCGACGTGACCCCGCTCGGCGCGTACGCGACCCTCGTCGGCGAGGGGCCGTACGGGTTCCTCCTGGAGTCCGGCGAGAAGGTCGCCTCCAGCGACCCTGACGGCGCGTTCACGAACGGCGGGAAGGCGGACCGGCACGCCCGCTACTCGTTCGTCGGCTACGACCCGGAGGCGGTCGTCTCCGTCCACCCGGATCGCACGGAGGTGACCGAGCTCGGCCCGGCGGCCGAGTTCCTCGGCGACGGGCTCGACGGCGACGCGGGGGCCGCGACGACCGCGCCCGGCCTCGGCCCGGACGAAGGCGACGCGGTCGACCGCGTCCGCGCCGCGTTCCCCGACGTGGCCCTGCGCGGCTTCCCCGACACCGACCGCCAGATCCTCTCGGGCGGGTTCGTCGGCTTCCTCGCGTACGAGGCGGTCTACGACCTCTGGTTAGAGGAGGTCGGTGTCGACCGCCCCGAGACCGAGTTCCCGGACGCGGAGTTCGCCCTCACGACCCGGACCGTCGTCTTCGACGAGCGGGAGGGCGGCGCCGAACTCGTGTTCACCCCGGTGATCGGCGTCGACGACGACCCGGCCGCGGTGTACGACGACCTCCTCGCGGAGGCCGAGCGCGTCGCCGCCGAACTGCGAGAGGCCGCCCCGCCAGACCCCGACGGCGTGCGCGTCCGCGAGGAGTCCGCGGACCCGCGCGGGGAGTACGAGGAGGCCGTCCGCACGGCCAAGCGACACGTCCTCGACGGCGACATCTACCAGGGCGTGATCTCGCGCAGCCGCGAGCTCCGCGGCGAGGTGGACTCGCTCGGCCTGTACGCGGCGCTGCGCGACGTGAACCCCTCGCCGTACATGTACGTGCTGCGCCACGACGACCGGAGCGTCGTCGGCGCGAGCCCCGAGACGCTCGTCTCCGTCCAGGGCGACCGCGTCGTCTCGAACCCGATCGCGGGGACCTGTCCGCGCGGGACCAGCCCGGTCGAGGACCGCCGGCTCGCGGGCGAGATGCTCGCCGACGGGAAGGAGCGCGCCGAGCACACGATGCTCGTCGACCTCGCGCGCAACGACGTGCGGCGCGTCTCGGAGCCCGGCTCCGTCCGGGTCGAGGAGTTCATGAACGTGCTGAAGTACAGTCACGTCCAACACATCGAGTCGACCGTGACCGGGACGCTCGCGGCCGACGCGGACGCCTTCGACGCGACGCGCGCGACGTTCCCCGCGGGGACGCTCACCGGCGCGCCGAAGGTGCGCGCGATGGAGATCATCGACGACTTAGAGACGACGCCGCGGGAGGCGTACGGCGGCGGCGTCGGCTACTACTCGTGGACCGGCGACGCCGACTTCGCGATCGTGATCCGGACCGCGACGCTCGACGAGTCGGGCGACGAGTCGGTCGTGGGCGTCCGCGCGGGCGCGGGGCTCGTCGCCGACTCCGACCCGGCCGCGGAGTACGAGGAGACAGAACAGAAAATGGACGGCGTGTTGACCGCGATCGACCGGATCCGCGAGGACGCAGCCGACGAGGGCGGCAACGCCGACCGGGAGCCCGGCGACGCCGACCCGATCGCCACCGGCTCGGAGGCGGAGCGATGAAGGTCGTCGTCGTCGACAACTTCGACTCGTTCACCTACAACCTCGTCGAGTACGTCTCCGACCAGACGATCGACGGCGAGCCGGTCGGCGTCGAGGTGTTCAAGAATACCGCGTCGCTCGCCGAGGTCGAGGCCGCGGATCCGGACGCGGTGATCATCAGTCCCGGGCCGGGCCACCCGAAGAACGACCGCGACGTGGGCGTGACGATGCCGGTGTTGCGCGACCTCTCGCCGACGGTGCCGACGCTGGGCGTGTGCCTCGGTCTGGAGGCCGCCGTGTACGAGTACGGCGGGACCGTCGGGCACGCGCCGGAGCCGGTTCACGGCAAGGCGTTCCCCGTCGACCACGACGGCGAGGGCGTGTTCCGCGGGCTCGACCAGGGGTTCCGGGGCGGCCGCTACCACTCGCTCGCGGCGACCGAGGTCACCGACGCGTTCGCGGTGACGGCCACCACGGACCACGACGGCGAGTCGATCGTGATGGGGATCCGTCACCGCGAACACCCGATCGAGGCGGTCCAGTTCCACCCGGAGAGCGTGTTGACCGGGTCGGGCCACGACCTCGTCCGGAACTTCCTCACTTCGGTCTGAGGGTCCGGGCGTCAGGCCCCGTCGCTCGGCGAATCTTCGTCGCCGTCGGCTTGCCCGTCGGCGTCTTTCTCGTCACCTTCCTCGTCGAGGCCCCGCCCGGCGAGGCCGACGAGGTGGCCGACCTCGGCGAGTATGATCTCGTCGACGCCGAGCTGAACCGCGTTCTCCGAGCCCGGCAGACAGAACACCGGCGTGGCGGAAACGACCCCGGCGGTCGCGCGCGACCCGATCGTCCGCGTGCCGACCGCCTCGTGAGAGAGCCGGCGGAACAGCTCGCCGAACCCGGGGAGCCGCTTCGCGAACAGCCCTCGCACGGCCTCCGGCGTGACGTCGTCCGGCGTGACGCCCGTCCCGCCGGTGGTCACCACCGCGTCGGTGTCCTTCCGGCGGGCGAGGCGGTCGACGGTGCCTTGGACGCTGTCGTAGTCGTCGGGGATCAGCTCGCGGACAGCCACCTCGTGGCCCGCCTCCTCGAACGCGGCCGCGACGTAGTCGCCCGCCGGGTCCTCGTCCGCTGACCGCGAGGAGGACACGGTGACGACCGCGACCGCGACCGACTCGGCGTCGTGGTGGTGATGGTGGTCGCGGCCGTGGTCGTGGTCATGACCGTGACCGTGATCCTCTCGGTCGTCGTGGCTGTGGCCGTGGTCGTCGTGGTCGCTCATGGACCGACGTTCGGCGCCCGCGTGAAAACATCTCCCGGTCGGCGAGCCGCGCATGGCCGTTCCGGGCGACCGCCGGAGGGCCGGAGTCCGCTCGGAGACCCGTCGCCGCTCAGGGCCAGTCGTCTCGGGCCTGCTCTTCCGGCGCCTCGTCGGTCTCGTCCTCGGTCGCGAGCGTCCACTCCGCGGCCTCGGCGGCGTCCTCGACGTGAAGGAACTCCCAGTCGGTCGCCTCGGCGACCGCCTCGTCCTCGTCGTCGATCCCGACGAAGACGTGGCGGTCCGTGTCGAACTGGCCGCTGATGTTCTCTAAGCTCTCCTCGACGCCGCGCGGCCCGGAGAAGAAGTCCTGTCGCACGCGGTGTTTCCGCGTGAAGTTCGTGACGACGTAGGTCGGCTTCTCGCTGACGACGCCGACGTACTCCGTCCACTGTCGGGCGTTGTTGAACACCGCGTTGGGGTCCGCGAGCGCTTTCAGCGCCTTCAGCTCGAACGCCAGCGTCATGTCTGTGGATCCGCCGCTGTCCATGCGCCAGGTTACCCCCGCCCGGCGAAAACAACTTCGCTTCCGCGCAGCCACCCCCTCCGCCGCTCACCGACCGGTCGCGGTCCTCTCGGCGGCCGCGGGGGTCTCACCGCGCTCGCACCCGATAGTAATCGGTGAACTTCACCACGTCGCCGTCGTCGAGGTCGCCGGTCTCCGGCGCCGTCTGCGGCTCGTCGGCTAGCTCCCGCACGATCTCCTGTTCGTCGTCGTCCAGTTCGTCGTAGTGCCGGACCCGCGCGTCGGCCGGAACGCGACCGGTGCGACGCAGCCGTAGCCGCCGTCCGGTGTCTCTAAGTGACATGTGGTACCGTATGACATGGTTAATCATAAACGTTTCGCGGCGGTCGCTGACTCGACCGACGCCGTTCGCCCCGCGTCGCGGGCGCGACGTTCCACCGCCGTTGGCAGCGGTTCGACTGTCGGCGGCTCAGTCGTCCGCTCGGGGGAGCGTGAGCGTGATCGCCGTACCGCGGGGCTCCGCGCTCGCGACGGCGGCCGAGCCGCCCGACTGCCGAACGACCCAGTAGACGAGCCACAGCCCGAGGCCGCTGCCGTGGTACAGCGCGTCGACCGCCGTGCCGTCGACGAGGACGTCTCGGTCCATCCCGGTCAACCCCGGCCCGTCGTCCTCGACGCGGACCTCGACCGCGTCGGGCCGGGCCTCGACCGACACCGCGACGGTCGGCCGGTCGCGGTCGTGATGTTCGACCGCGTTTCGGACCAGTTCGTCGATCGCCCGCGAGATCCACGTCGTCGCGGACGCCGTCGCGTGCCCGTCGTCGGGCACCGAGACGCCGACCGTCGCGTTCGGGAACTCCTCGTCCCGCTCCGCGGCCACCTGTCGGGCGACGCGCCCGATGTCGACGGGTTCGGTCTCCGGCGCGTCGCTCAGCACCTCGGTGATGTGGTGGGACTTCTCGCTCGTCTCCAGCAGGTCGTCGGCCCGCGACACGATGTACTCGGCCGCGTCGGCGGGGTCGACGGCCCCCGCCGCGATCTGCTTCGCCCGTCCCCGGACGACCGTCAGCGCGTTCCGGAGGTTGTGCTGGAGGACTCTGTCGACGACCCTGAGCTGTCGCGCGCGGTTCTCGCTGTCGGTCACGTCCCGAAGCACGCCGACGACCCCGGCGGGCTCCTCGCTCTCGGGGCTGTCGAGGGGGTAGTACCGCACGTCCATCGTCCGCGTCCCGCGGGTCGGGTGCGTCCGGGTCGTCCGGTACTCCACCGACTCCCCCCGGAGCGCGCTCTCCACCTCACGCTCGACCCGCCGGTAGTCGTCGTCGGGGACGATGTCAGCGAGCGTCACGTCCGTCACGTCGCCGTCGCCGAGGTCGTGATACTCGCGGTACTGGGGGTTCGCGAACAGGAGTCGACCCTCGCGGTCGACCGCGGCGATGAGGTCGGTCGCGCCGTTGATCGCGCGCTCGTACCGCTCCAAGTCGCGTTCGCGCTCCTTGCGCTCGGTGACGTCCCGACAGATGGCGAACGTGCCGGCCAGATCGCCGTCGGCGTCGTAGTAGGGGTACCGCTGCGTGCTGAACGTCGCCGCCCGGTCGCTCTCGGGGAACGTCGGCGATATCTCGTACTCGGTCATCGCCTCGGTTTCGAGCACCTCCCGCCGCCGCGCGTCGACCTCGGCGGCCGCCTCCGGGTCCATGAACGCGAACTCGTCGCCGCCGTACAGCTCCTCGCGGGGTATCCCAGCGAACTCGCTCACCGCCTCGTTGAGCAGCTCGAACTCGCCGTCGCGGTTCTGGAGGAGGACGGGGTCGTCGAGCTGCTCGACGATGTCCCGGTACTGCTTCAGCCGCCCCGTTGCGGCCTTCCGTTCCGTGATGTCCGTCTGAATGGCGACGAACCGCGTGATCTCGCCGTCGTCGTCGACGACCGGCGCGATGGTCTGGTGGGCGTGGTACGGCGTGCCGTCGCGCCGCCGGTCGACGATCTCCTCTTCCCACACGTCCCCGGCCAAGAGCGTCGACCACAGCGCGTCGTAGTACTCGTCGGACATCTCGCCGGAGTTGAGTATCGCCGGCGTCTCCCCTAGAGCCTCCGCGGTCTCGTAGCCGGTGTTGTCCGTGAACGCCGGGTTGACGTACTCGATCGTCCCGTCGGTGTCGGTGACGTAGATCGCGTGCCCGGCGTGTTCGACGAGGTTGCGGAACGTCTCCGCCCGCTGCCCGCCGATCTCCTCGACGCCGTCGCGGAAGATCCCAGTGTACACCGCGTCGCAGTCGTCCGGACTCGGCTCGCCGTCGCCGCCCCCGCTGCCGTCGTCGTCTCCGTCGCCGTCGCGGCCCTCTCGACCCGGGCCGTGTTCGTGAAAGCGGGCGGAGAACGTCACCGTGTGACCGTCGGCGTGCCGGATCGGCACCGAGACGCTCCCGCTCTCGTCGAGCCCCTCGGCCCGAGCGAGCCGGTCGCGAACCGACCTGCTACCCGCATCGCCCACGTCCGACACGACGACGGAGGCGAGGTCGCGCCCAAGTAGCTCGTCGGGCGCGTAGCCGAACGCCGCTTCGGTCGCGGGGTTGACGTAGACGACGGTCCCCTCGCGGTCGAGTGAGACCACCGGGTCCGAACACTCCGCGACGAAGGCGGCGAAGAACTCGTCGTCGGGGGACCGTCCGGAGCTCATCGGTATGAGGAATACGCGCTCGCGGGCCAAAAGGTACCGGAACTCGCGGCGGTGCCGCGGTCTACTGCTCCGTCGTCGCCGCCAGGTCGTCGACTGAGAACCCGGGCTCCATGAGGAGGTCGGTCTGCCCGCTCACGTCGCGCCCCTCGCGCATCAGCTGCTTGAAGGCGGACTGCGGCGAGAGGTCGCCGATGAGCACGCCGCCCACGACCTTCCCGTCCTTCAGCGCGACGCGGCGCCACTCGTTCTCGCCGGTGGTCGCCTCCACGGAGTCGTCGCCGAGCGTCGGGTGGCCGAACGAGAGGAACGGGAAGTCGAAGTGCGTGATCGAGTACGAGGAGACCCACTCGAACTCCTCGGCGCCGTAGTCGACCATGCTCCGGGCGGCGATCGTCCCCTGCTCTTTCGCGGACCCCCACGAGCCGTTCTTCGCGCGCTCGCCGAGGATGAGGTCGTTGAACGTCGTGATGTCGCCCGCGGCGTACACGTTGTCGACGTTGGTTCGCATGAACTCGTCGACGACGATGCCGTCGTCGAGCTCCAGCGGCGTGTCCTCGACGAGCTCCGTGTTGAAGTTCAGCCCGATGGCGACGCCCGCGAAGTCGCACTCGTAGCGCTCGCCGTTCGGGTCGACCGCGGCCTGGACGTGGCCGTCGTCGTCGACCTCGAAGTGGTCGACGCCGGACCCGAAGACCGGCTCGACGCCGCGCTCGCGCATCGCCTCGTGCATGATCTCGGCGCCCTCCTCCGAGAGCGCGTAGCGCCACCAGTTGTCGCCGCGCATCAGGTACTTCGCCTCGACGTCCTGCGCGCCGCAGATCGCCGCGAAGTCGATGCCGAGCAGCCCGGCGCCGACGATCACGCCCTTCTCGGCGCCCTCGACGCTCTCTTTGATGTTGCGGGCGTCTTGGAACGTCCAGAAGTGGTGGATCCCCTCCGCGTCGGCGTTCTCGACCGGGAGCTGCTGGGGCGTGCCGCCGACGGCCAGCAGGAGGGAATCGTACTCGAACGTCTCGCCCTCGTGGGTGCGGACCGCGTCCGCCTCGACGTCGATGTCGACGACCACGGTGTTGAGCCGGAGGTCGACGTCGTGGTCGTCGTACCAGTCCTCCTGGTGGATCGATATCGGGGCCTCCGGGAGCTTCCCCTTCGCGTACTCCTTGATCAGAATCCGGTTGTAGAGGGACTCACCCTCGTCCGTGAGAACCGTGATCTCGGCGTCGGGCGCTTCCTCGTGGAGCGTCTCGGCCGCGGACGCGCCCGCGATACCGTCACCGATGATCACGTACGAATCGCTCATAGGCGGGCGTTCGGATTCATGGTTAATGTGGGTTGTCATCCGCGCCCGCCACTGTGCGGCCGAGACGCACGCCCGCCGGAAACGCCGTACTCGGGGCCTTCTCGCGACGGGGGGAGGGCGGTCGATCGCGGACGCCCGCAGAAAAAGTCGCGTCCCGGTCAGTGGTCGGCGCCCGCCGGCTCCGCGGGGAAGTCCTTCTCGCCGGCCTCGATCGCGACGTCGAGCCAGTTCTCCGTCGGTACGAGCGGGCACTCGTAGGCGTGGTTGTACGCGCACGTCGGGTTGTACGCCAGGTTGAAGTCCACGATCCACTCGCCGTCGACGCGGTCGCGGTCGGGCTCCAGATCGAGGTAGCGACCGGCGCCGTACGTCTCCTCGCCGCTGGTCGCGTCGCGGAACGGCACCCAGAACCGGTCCGCGCCGTCGGCCGGTCGGTACGCCTGAAGCGTCGCCTGCTCGCCGTCGACCTCGAAGCGGAACTCGCCCCAGCGGCTGTACGTCTGCTCGCCGTCGGCGGTCGTCTCGACGGTGACGGTCTCCTTCTCGTCGTGTTCGTGAAGCGTGAGGTGGAACCGGAACGCCGGGTCCGGGTCGAAGTACGCCAGCCCGGGGAACGCGTCGCCCCGCATCGACACCGGTAGCGGCGACCGCGCCGAGTCCCGGAACTGCTCGGTCTTCGCCTCCCGCTGCGCCTCCACCTGCGCCGCCCAGTCGTCAGCGTCGTCCATGGTCGGCTTAGTATTGCGCTCCACACACAATAATAATTCCGACCACGGAAGCCTCGACCCCGCCGGCGACAGAAGGCACTTATAACGCTCTCGGGGACGTTGCGGCGTGAACAGACGAACTGCCCTCTCCACCTTGGCGGTCGGTGGGTTCGTCGGAGTTGGTGGCTGTCTCGACAACGTGCGCGGCGGCGACGACGAGCGATCGGACAGCGACCGCCCGGACCCCGAACTGAACCGGGAGGTCGAGACGAACGGCGCCGAGGACGGCGCACGCCCGCAGTTCCAGTGGGGACCGGCGCACGGAGGACACTGCGAGGAGGCGGGACCGAAAGACGATGTCGACGTGTTCTGGCGCCGGACGCCGTACCGGTACGACCACTCACAGCCGGTCGTCGTGGGCGATCGGGTGTACGTCTCGTTCTCGGGGACCTTGTTTCGTCTCGGTCTCGCGACCGGCGAGGTACAGTGGTCGACGGAGGTCGGTCACGACGGGTCGTCGACGCCGGCGGTTCGCGACGGCATCGCATACGTGACGGTGTGGAACGGCGGAGGCGAGACAGACCGCGGACTGGCGGCCGTCGACGCCGAGAGCGGCGAGGTGCGGTGGCGGCGGCTGACCGACGCGGAGATCACGACGGCGCCGACCGTGACCACCGACGGCGTGTTCGTGGGAGGCGGCTACGAGACGCAGACCGTCGCGGCGTTCGACCGCGACGGGACCGAACGGTGGCGCAACGACCTCGCTGAGTACGCTTCCGCGCCCGCCGTCGCCGACGGAACTGTCGTCTACGGCGCGGGCGGTCCTCGTGTCGTCGCCTACGACGCCGCCTCGGGAGCGGAACTGTGGACGACCGACGTCGACGGCGACGCGACCGCGACGCCGACCGTCGCCGACGGCCGCGTCCTGATCGGAACGCGGGCCGGGACCCTGTACGCGCTCGACCTCGGCGACGGAAGCGTTGAACGGACTGACGACCTCCCGGGGCCCGTCCGGCGATCGGTCGCCGTCACGGCCGACAGAGCGGTTGTTCCGACCGAACTCGGCCTCGTCGCCGTCGGCGACGGCGGCGAGCGCCTGTGGAGCGACGAAGAGATCGCCGGCGCGACCGCGCCGATGGTCGCGGACGGGGTCGCGTACCTCGGCGACGGTCGGACCGTCCGCGCGATCGCGGTCGAAGACGGGACAGAGCGGTGGTCCTTCCGGAGTCGCGAGCGCTCTTACACCGACGTCCTCCTCCAGGGCGTCCGCGCCGCCCCGACCGTCGTCGACGGCGTCGTCCTCGCGGCGACCCATGCGGGTGACGTGTACGCGCTCGGCGAGAGCTGAAACGGTTGCCGGGTCGCGCTTCGACCCGATGAGACGCCACACATTCAAGAGCGTCCCGGCCCAATCGTGGATATGAAAATCCGGCAGAACATCCGTCACTGGGCCGCCAAGAAGGCGCTGACCACGCCGGTCGTCGGCGACGTCGCCAACGACAAGCTCGTCGACCTCCACACGAGCATCTTCCTCAACAAGGCGGACGAGGACCGGCGCGAGGAGCGCCGCGATCACCTCGACAGCTTCTTCGACGCGACGATGGACACCTACGTCGCCGCTTTGGAGGCCGGGTTCCCGGAGGCCGAGGCCCGCGAGATCACCCACGTTCAGGCGAACTTCGACTTCTTCAACCACGGCTGGACGGAGATGATGGAGATCCCGGGCGACGAGCTCGAGGCGCACTACCGCCGGTACGAGTCCTTCTTCACCGACTTCGGGATCACCATCGACGACCCGCTGGGCGAGTTCCGCCCGCCCGAGGGTCTCGCCGAGGCCCCCGAGACGCCGGGGAAGCTCGACGAGCCGGAGTACGAGAACGCGCTAGCCGGCTTCGCCGACGACGTGTACGTCGAGACCGACGACGGCGAGACGGTCGTGGGCGGCGGCGCAGAGGAGCCAGAGGAGGTAGACCCGGCGACCGCGCCCGGCCTCGACGAAGACGAAGCGAGCGCCTGATCGCCGTCACGGTCGGTCGGTAGATCCGCCTTCGCTCTCACGTTCGCCGGCAGACCCGCCGACCGCGTCCGCCTGCCGGGCACGTTTATAATCCGCGGGGGACACCGTGGCGTATGAACCGCGGGCAATCGTTCCTCCTCCTGCTCATGGGAGCGGTCTCGCTTCTCACGCTCTTCGTCATCCTCCCGTTCGTCGAGTACGTGATCGCGTCGGCGATCCTCGCGTTCATCCTCTACCCCTTCCACCGGCGGCTCACGCGCCGGCTCCGCCGTCGCGTCTCGACGCGGTTCGGCGAGATGCTGTCAGCGTTGACGCTCATCCTCTCCGCCATCGTCCCCGTGATCTTGCCGCTTGCGTACATCACGTTGGTGTTCGTCCGCGACCTCACCGCGATCGCGGCGGGCGAGACGTCGATAAACGTGGCCGCGATCGAAGCCGAAATCGCGACGCTCACGGGACAGGACCCCGAGATCGGCGATCTCCTCCAGACCGGCGGCGAACTACTCGTCCAGACGCTGTTCGGCGGGTTTAGCGGTGTTTTGAACACGGCGATCCGAGCGTCGGTCGGCCTGTCGCTCGCGCTCTTTCTGGTGTACTACACCCTTATCGACGGTCCGGCGTTCGTCGGGTGGATCCGAGAGACGAGCCCGCTGCCGGCGGAGGTCACAGCCGACCTCGTCGACCGCGTCAACGTGATGACTCGGGGGGTCGTCATCGGCCACATCTCGGTCGCGCTGCTCCAAGCACTGGTCGCCGGGCTCGGCCTGTGGGCCGCCGGCATCCCCAACGTGGTGTTCTGGACGTTCGTGATGGCGGTGCTGGCGCTTTTACCCCTCATCGGGGCCTTCTTCGTGTGGGGGCCGGCGGCCGCATACCTCGTGATCATCGATCAAGTGACCGCGGGCGTGTTCCTCGCCGTCTACGGCGTCGCGGTGATCGCGATGGTTGACAACTACGCCCGACCGCTCGTCATCGACCAGCAGGCGCACCTCAACCCCGCGGTCATCCTCCTCGGCGTGTTCGGCGGCATCTACTCGGTCGGGTTCACCGGGCTCTTCGTCGGCCCCATCGTGATCGGCGTGCTCGCGGCCACGCTGGAGACGTTCCGGGAGGACTACGACGCGATCTGAGCGGGATTTAAGCCCGAGCGGGGTCGAGAACGCCCATGGCGACGACCGCGACCTCTCGGCTTCCGGACCGACGCGACGCCCTCCGCATCGCCGGCGCGGCGGTCGCCGTCAACCTGATCGGCGCGCTCGGCGTCCCCTTCACCACGACACAGAGCGCGTGGTTCGCGGCGCTGGAGCTGCCCGCCTTCTACCCGCCCGGCTGGGCGTTCGGCGTCGTCTGGCCGATCCTGTACGCGCTGTGCGGCGCCGCGGCCGCCCTCGTCTCTCTCGCCGGACGCGACGGTGCGGCGTCGGCGGGGCGCGTACGAACGGCGCTCGCGCTGTTCGGGATCCAGCTCGTCCTGAACGTCACGTGGTCGCCGGTCTTCTGGGGGCTCGAACGCCCCGACCTCGGGCTCGTCGTCCTCGCCGTCCTCCTCCCCTTGGTCGTCGCGACGGTCTTGGCGTTCGACCGCGTCGACCGGCGCGCGGCGGCGCTTCTCTTCCCCTACCTCGCGTGGGTCTGCTTCGCGACCGCGCTCAATTACGCGATCTGGGCGCTCAACTAGCCGCCGTCACGCGGGCTCCGGTCGAGTTCCGGAGGCCCGCGCTTCAGCCGCTCGGCGACGAATCGGCGCTCCGCTCGACTCAGTTCCCCGTCAGTCTCGCGAAACGCTTCCAGCCCCTCGCGGTACCGCTCTGGCTCTGCGTCCGCGGGCGCCGCCGCCGGTCGCGCCAGCTCCAACTCGGCGATACCCGTCTGCTCCCCCGTGTACGCGAAGCCGCACTTGTGGCACGCCTCGTACGCGAACGGGTTGTTCACGGCGATCTTCACGCGCTCGAAGCCGGCGGCGGACAGGTCGGCGACGGTCTCACCGATGAGCCGCGGGCCGATCCCCTCGCCGCGCCGCGCGGCGTGGACGGTGACGTAACGGAGTCGACAGCAGGAGGGGTCGGTGCGGTCCGCGGAGAATGAGACGGCGGCGATCACGTCCTCGTCGAACGCGTCGCGGTTGACCGTTTCCGGTAGCGGTTCGTCGGGCTCCCACTCCGGCGCGGCCGGGCTCCCGTCCGGCGTCCGGATCACCGACTTCCCCGGCCCGCCGACGACGAACTTCCCGGCGTACGCGAAGGCCCGGTAATCGAGCCGCAGGGTGGTCCCCTCGTCCGGGGGACAGACGAGCGCGTACTCCATGGGTCGTCGTACGGCGTCGAGCGGTTAAACACGGTCGGTGGCTCTTTATCCGTCGCCGGGCTCATTCCGCTCATGTACGGACTCGGCGACGTGGGCTTCTTCGACCGGGTAGCGCCGCTGTACGACCTCGCGATGCCGCCGGCGGACGGCGAGGCGCTCGCCGCGGGGCTCGCCCACGCCGAGTGTCCGATCGAGCGCCTCCTCGACGTCGGCGGCGGGTCCGGACGGGCGGCGGCCGCGCTGACCGGTCCCGACATCACGGTCGTCGACGCCTCCGTCGAGATGCTCTCACGGGCGCGGCGCGTCCGCGGACTCTCTGGCCTCGCCGGCGACGCGGGGCGACTGCCGTTCCGGGACGCCAGCGTCGACGCGGTCACGGTCGTCGACGCGTTCCACCACCTGCCCGATCAGGACGCCGCGCTCGCGGAGACGGCCCGCGCGCTCGTGCCCGGCGGCGCGCTCGTCGTCCGGGAGTTCGATCCGGACCACCCGCTCGGACGGCTCCTCGCCGTCGGCGAACGCGCGATCGGGATGGAGTCGCGGTTCCGCGCGCCGGACGACCTCGCGGCCGCGATGGACGACGCCGGCCTCGACCCGCGGATCGTCGATCGCGGGTTCGGCTATACGGTCGCCGGCGTTCGGCGCTGAGTCGCCGCGAACTCGGCGTTTATACTCGACCGCAGAACCGAAGCCGACGCGTCAGTCCTGCGTCCGTCCCTGCGGCTCGGCGCCGCGGGCCGGGTCGGGTGACCCCTCGTCGGCGTGATCGTGGTCGTGATCCGCGTGGTCGTGGGCGTCGTTCGACCCCGTCTCGCCGAGGACTTCGGCGCCCTCCCCGTCGATCATGTCCATGTTCTTGAGGTTGTCGCGCTCCTCGAAGTCCTCGACCGCCTCCATCACGTCCGCCTGCGTGATCGTCATCCGGTCCTCCGTGAGCGCGCCGAGGACGGCCTCGCGGAGCACCATCCGGAGGTCGGACCCGGTGAGGCCGGTGGTCCGGTCGGCGACCTCCTCGGGGTCGAAGTCCGCGATCTTCATCTCCTTGGTCACCACGCGGAGGATGTCCGCGCGCATGTCGCGGTCCGGCTTGGGGAAGTTGACGATCTCGTCGAAGCGGCGCCACGCGGCGGCGTCAAGCTGGTCCGGGTGGTTCGTCGCGCCGATGAGGAGGACCTCGTCGCGGACCAGCGACACCTCGTCGATCGACTTCAGCAGGGTGTTCACCGCGCGCTTCAGGGCGGCGTGCTCGTCCGAGCGGCGCGTCTTCGCCACCGAGTCGAACTCGTCGATGAAGAGGATACACGGCGAGAGCCGCTTGGCCACCTCGAAGCTCTTCTCGACGTTCTTCGACGTCTCGCCGAGGTACTGGCTCGTGATCATCGAGAGCTTCACCTCGACGAACGGGAGCCCGAGCTCGTGAGCGAGCGCGCGCGACACGGTGGTCTTTCCGGTGCCGGGCGGGCCGACGAACAGCAGCTTTCCGATCTCGCGGAGGCCGATCTCCGCGAGGTACTCGCGGTGTTCGATCGCCTTGACGATCTTCTGGATCTCGCCCTCCTGGTCGCCGGTCAGGACGAGGTCCGCCAGCGTCGTCTCGATCTCCTCGGGCGCGCGGACGTTGACGAGGTCGAGCATCTCCCCGTCCTCGTCCTCGTCGAAGTACTGCGAGAGCAGCGCGTCGATCCAGACGCGGTCGGCTTGGACCGGCCGCACGTCGTCTCTCGCCGCCTCGCGCGTCACCGGCGCATCGAGGTCGTCCGCGGCCTCCAAGGCGGCGACGAGCGTCGGGTTCCCGGCGATCCGGTCGTCGTCGGCGTGGTCGCGGTACCACTCCAGTCCCATTCCGGGCTGCGTCAGCGATATCTCGCCGGAGAACTCCGTGCGTTGGGTGAAGAGGAGGTCGGAGACCGCGTCCCAGGGTCGCTCGACGCCCGTCGCGGTGCGGGTGGCCTCGTCGGTCGCCTTCAGCGGTCGCTCCACGCCGCCGGGGGCGTCCTCGGCGGCGTCGGCCGACCAGAACACCTGTCGGAACCGCGGGGGCAGGTCGTTCTCGTCGAGGTCGCGGTTCTGCGTGTAGAAGTGCGTCGTCAACACGAACTCGACGACGTCGAGCGCCGGGTCACTCATCCGCGGCTAGTAGCGCCGGGACGCGGTTAAGAGCGTCGAAGCGCCCCCGGGCGGCGGGCGGTAGCATCGGCGGATGGCGGGCCAAAGCGGAACGACCGGCGCGGCGAGGCGACCGTCGTATCGAACCCTTATTAGCCTTGGTCTGCGACGTACCGCGCATGAGTTCCGAAGACGCGGCCGCGCCGGGGGATCCCGCCGGCGACGACGCGACCGGCGAGGCGAGCGACACCGACCACGAGAACGCGCTTCAGGACGTCATCGCCGTCGACCCGGACGACGTCGCGCAGGGAACGGTGAACCGACTCGACGCGCACACCGGCGACGGGATCCGCCACCGCGCGTTCACCTGCCTGGTCTTCGACCGGGACGGCCGGATCCTGCTGGCCCAGCGCGCGCCGAACAAGCGCCTCTGGGACGGCCACTGGGACGGCACGGTCGCCTCCCACCCCGTCGAGGGACAATCTCAGGAGGACGCTACCGAGCAGCGCCTCGAAGAGGAGCTGGGCATCTCGCCCGACCAGTACGACGACCTCCGGGTGACGGACAAGTTCGAGTACAAGCGCTACTACCCGAACGAGGGCGTCGAGTGGGAGGTGTGTGCGGTGCTGAAGGTGACCCTCGACGACACCGCCTTGGACCCGGACGACGACGAGATCGGCGGGATGCTGTGGGCCGACTACGACCACCTCCACGAGAACCCCGAGCTGTACCGGCAGCTCCGCCTCTGCCCGTGGTTCGAGATCGCGATGCGCCGCGACTTCTCTTGACCGACCGCCGCATCTCCCAGATCGGTCCGCGCGTCCGGGCTCCCCTTCCTCGGACCGAAACGGCGACTTGAAGGCGCTCCCGCGCCGCGATCGCGTATGACCGTCGTCGTCCTGCTGGCGAATCCGCCCCGCGAGGGGCTCGTCGGAACCGCGATCGCCGAGTCGACGCCGCTGTCGGCCGCCGAGGCGGCTGACCTCTACGAGGCGCAATTCCGTGACGCCGTCCTCGCGGTCGACCGCTCCGGCGGCGAGCTCCTCGTCAACTATCCCAACGACGAGGACCTCCCCGCCGAGCACCGGACGGAGACGAGTCCGGAGGCGGAGCTGCGGACGCTCGTCGCGGACACCCTCGGCGGCACCGACGAGGTCCGCTTCGAGCGGCAGGTCGGTTCGTCGTTCGGCGCGCGCGCCGGCAACACCGTCACCCACCTTTTGCGCGAGGAGGGCGCCGACTCCGTCGCGGTCGTCACCCCGACCGCGCCGTTGCTCTCGCGGACGAGCGTCGACTCCGCGGCGATGAAGCTCCGGACGACCGAAGTGGTCCTCGGGCCCTCGACGGACGGCCGGGCGTACTACGCCGGGTTCACGGAACCGATCGACTTCGACGGCGCTTTCGAGGCGCCCGCGCTGCCGACGCTCGCGGAGCGCGGCCGCGACGCCGACCGCTCCGTGGACTTCGTCGAGCCGTCCCCCTCGCTGGAGACCGGGGCGGACCTCCTCGACGTGGTCCCGATGCTCCGCGCGCGGTTCGCCGCGGAGCGCGTCGTGCCGGACTACACGGCCGCGTTCGTCCACGAGAAGGGATTGGACGTGGTCGTCGAGGACGGCGAGCAACGATTGGTTCGGGACTGAGCGTCTCGTGCGCGGCGGCGGGGCCCGGTGCGTCGGATCCGACACCACTTAGTCGTCCGACGCCGAGCAGTCACGTGTGGTGGGATGGCAGAGTGGCCCATTGCGCCTGCCTTGAAAGCAGGTAGCCTCACGGCTTCCTGGGTTCGAATCCCAGTCCCACCGTAGGTGCGCGGCGCATCTCGCGCTGCGCGCGTCTCGTGCGGGATTCGAAGCCTGTGAGTCGCAGCGCCAGAGCGGAGGGAGGGTGACCGTCTCACATCGGTTCGAATCCCAGTCCCACCGTAGGCGCGCGGCGCAGCTCGCGCTGCGCGCGTTTCGTGCGGGATTGAATCAGTGAGCGACCGCGAAACCGAATTCAGTTACTCGGTTCTCTCGACAGCCGATTCGGATCGGTCTCTCGTCTCGCGCTTTCGACCGCCGGAACCGCAATCACATCGCTGCTGGCCTGAAACGCCCGGTAACACTCACGTCCAGTGACGCGTGGTACCACGTGCCGCATTATCTTTAACAGGTTTCCGGCACATGTTCGTGATAGGTGATACAAGCATGAGTTACGAACTCGATCCGCTGCCGTACGATTACGACGCGCTGGAACCGCACATCTCCGAACAGGTGCTCGAATGGCACCATGACACCCACCACCAGGGGTACGTCAACGGCTGGAACTCCGCCGAGGAGACGCTCGAGGCCAACCGCGAGGACCACGACTTCTCCTCGTCGGCCGGGGCCATCCGCGACGTGACCCACAACTCGTCGGGCCACATCCTCCACGACCTGTTCTGGCAGAACATGTCGCCGGAGGGCGGCGACGAGCCCGAAGGAGACCTCGCCGACCGTATCGAGGAGGACTTCGGCTCGTACGAGGCCTGGAAGGGCGAGTTCGAAGCCGCCGCGGGCAGCGCGAGCGGCTGGGCCCTGCTGGTGTACGACACGTTCTCGAATCAGCTTCGCAACGTCGTGGTCGACAACCACGACGAGGGCGCGGTCTGGGGCGGTCACCCGATCCTCGCGCTCGACGTCTGGGAGCACTCCTACTACCACGACTACGGCCCGGCTCGCGGCGAGTTCGTCGACAACTTCTTTGAGGTCGTCGACTGGGACGAGCCGTCCACCCGCTACGAGCAGGCCGTCGAGCTGTTCGAGTAAGCGCGTCTCCGGACGCGTTACGCGCGTCGAGATCCGCATTTTTTCGCAGCGTGTTGCCCGGTGAGCGACGGGTTCGCGTAGGCGGTGTGAGTCATGACTGGTCGCCGGCGAGGCAATGACGAACGCCTCCGAAGCCCCAGCCGCGCTCGACTCCCACAGCTTCGCCGCGCTCCGCGGTCGTCCGCCGTGCTCACTCCCTGCGGTGCTTGCGTCGCTGGGATTCGGCGAGCGCGGCTGCCCGTTTGAGCCCCGTCCCGCACGGCACCGCACCTCTCACCGCCCCAGTCTCGTCTGCCTCCCTCTAGTCGGCCGACTCCATCGCACGCGCTCCTCGCGGCCGCCTTCGGCGGCCACTCGAAGGCGCGCGCCACCCCACGGAATGAGGTTCGAACCGTATCGGCAGCGTTTACGGACGCCGTCGCGTACGCTCGCGCATGCCCGAACCGAAGTCGGCGTTCGACGCCACCTACCCGTGCGACTTCTACGAGCCCGCGGAGCTGTTCGAGCCGGACCAGATGTACACGATCCCGGAGATCGGTCGCCTGCTTCAGGGGTTAGAACCGGACGCCGAGGTCGACCCCGACACCGAGGCCGTGCTGGTCGACTGGGCCGTCCCGTGGGTGATGGTCCACGCCGACGACATGGTCGTCGCCGAGCCCCTGACCGAGGACGGCCCGGGATACTACGGGCTCGCCACGGACGAGGACCACAGCGGGGCGTCCGACACCGACGCCGAGTCGGACGCTGACTCCGACGAACTTGACGAGTCGGCGTGACCGGGGACCGATCCGACCCGCCGACGTACCTCGTCGCCGGCGGCGCGCGCGTCGACGCCGGCAAGACAACCTTCTCGGCGGGGCTGGTCGCACACCTCGCCGACCGCGCGGGCGACGCGGTCGGCGTCAAACCCCGGGCCGGCAACGACCTCTGGTTCGACCACGACGACTATTTGATCGCGACCGACGCGGCCCGACTCTACGGGAAGGACGCCCGCACCCTCGCGGCCGCGAACACCCGCGCGCTCGCGGCGGCCGACGACGATTCCCCGTCGCCCTCGGCGGTCACGCCGGAATCGATCAACCCCGTCCACCGGCTCTGGCGACCGACGCCGGGACGGACGGGCATGCTCGGCGACGCAGAGCGCACGTTCCTCTGCGACCGCGTCACCACCGCGTCCGGCACGCGCTTCGTCGTCAACGGCGCGGCCGAGGAGGCGGGGCTGTTCCCCGACGCGCTGACCGACCGCCTCCCCCTCGCGGAGGCGACTCGCGTGCGCGACGTACCGGCGTTCAACGAGGTGATGGCCGAGGCGCACCTCCCCGCGATCGAGCGGCTCGCGGACCGCGTCGCGCGGACGCCAGTCCCGGTCGTCGTCGAGTCGTACGCCGACGTGGCCGGGACCCTTCCCCGCGACGGGCCGGTCGCGCCCGACGCGGTCGCCGTCGTCGACCCCGGCCGCGCGCGGCTATACGCCGGCGACCGCTACGCCAAGGCCCGCGCGGTCGCGGCCGGGAGCCCGCGAGAGGGGAGCCGCGAGGAGCACGTCGACGCGGTGACGGAGATGATCGAGCCGCTCGCGACCGTCTCGCTGCCGGCGCTGTCCGGCGACGTCCGCGGCGATCCCGACCGGATCGCGGCGGCGTACGAGCCGGCGTACGCGACGCTCACGGATTCGGTCGAGAACTGAAGGAGCGACGGAGCGTCGCGTGCGGCCCGGGCTCAGGCGTTCCGTTTCGTGTAGTGTTCCAGCGCGGACTCGATCGACGAGAGGTCGGCGGTCACGCGGCTGTCGGCGACGCGCATGAAGCCGGGCGTGTACGACGACGAGTAGTCGAAGATCCGGTTGACTGCGCGCTTGGGCGCGGCGACGGCGCCGAAGTCGGTGACCGTGTACACCCGCGTGGTGGGGAAGGCGGTCCAGAAGGTCCCGCTCACCCAGCGGTCCTCGTCCGCGAACGCCTCGCCGACGCGGCCGGTCGCGACGTACTCGTCGTCCGCGTAGAACAGCAGGAGGTCGCCCGACGCCATCTTCTCGAACGTCGACCCGTTGCCGCTGTCGTCGTCGACGGCCCACAGGCGCGTCTCGTCGAGGTCGGCGAGGGGTTCGGGGCGATCGGGGTAGTCGGTGAGATCGACCGGGGACCGGACGGTTCGGTCGAAGTTCTCCGGGTCGATCGGGACCAGGAAGACGTTCTCGCTCATTACCCGTCGTTTCGCCGGGAGGGGTTTAAACCCGTTTGTTGATGTGTCAGGTCAGGACGGGTGCGGTCACTCGCCGTCGGCGGCGTACAGGCGGTCCATCCGCGCCGCCATCACGAAGTCGGCGCGGGTGAGGCCGCCGACCTCGTGGCTCCACATCTCGATCCCGACCTCGCCCCACGACAGCGAGATGTCCGGGTGGTGCCACTCCGCCTCGGCGAGCTCGCCCACGTCGTTCGTGAACGCGAGCGCCGTCTCGAAGTCGGGGAACTCGTAGCTCGCCTCCAGGTGGTGGTCGTTGACGACCTCCCACGCGTCGCCCAGTTCGTCGAGGTGGTCGGCGCACTCGTCTCCGTCGAGCGGCTCCGCGTCGTCGCCGGCCGGTTCGACCGGCTCGTCCGCGAGCGGTGAGGACATACCCCACGTTAGGCGACGAACGGTTTGTACCTTCCGCGGTCGACCCCGGAGGACGACGGGCGACCGAAAAGCGCGGACCGAGGCCTCACCGGAGCCGCGAGATCGCGTCGCGTACCGCGCGCCGCAGCCGGCCGAGGCGCCCCCTCCCGCGCTCGTCGTCAGTGGCGCCCCCGTCCGCGCCGGTCGCGCTCGGGTCAGAGAGCTCCCAGCCGGCCTTTTCGGCGGCCTCGTCGACGCGCAAGAACTCGTAGCCCGTCTCGGTGGCGACGCGCTCGTCCGCGCGGGTCGTGCCGACGAACACGCACCGCGGGGCGGCGCTCTGCTCGCGGATGTCCGCGAGGGTCCCCCACTTGTCCCACTTCGTGAGCGCGTAGTCGTTGTCGATCCCGTAGTCGCCCGCGAACTGCGCGACCCGGTCCGCCTCGTTCGCGACGATGCCGACGTGGCGGCTCCACTGGCGCGCGTCGGCGAACGCCGCGGCCGGGTCGGCGAGCGACCGCGCGGCGCCGAGCGAGAAGACGAGCGTCACGTCGCCGTCGCCGGTCGTCGTCGCGTCGATTCCCATCTCGACCGGATCTAGGTGGCCGGCGGCGTAAACGCTGTGGGGAGGCTTTTGTCCGAGGCCCTCCTCGTCCCCGAGAATGGAGTTCGAATCCACCTTCGACACCGCTGCGCCGCTGCTCGGCATGGTCCACCTCCCGCCGCTTCCCGGTGCCCCGAACGCGCCCGACGACGGCCGCGAGGCGATGCGCGCGGCGGTCGACCGGGCCGCGAGCGACGCGCGCGCGCTCGACAGCGGCGGCGTCGACGGGATCGTGATCGAGAACTTCGGCGACGCCCCCTTCTACCCCGACGAAGTCCCGCCGCACGTCGTCGCCGGCGTGACCCGCGCCGCGACCGCGGTCGCCGCCGAGACGGACCTCCCGCTCGGGGTCAACGTCCTCCGGAACGACGCCGAGGCCGCCCTCTCGGTCGCCGCCGCGGTCGGCGCCGACTTCGTCCGGGTGAACGTCCACACCGGCGCCCGCGTCACCGACCAGGGGATCGTCCAGGGGCGCGCCCACGAGACGCTCCGCCTGCGCGACCGCCTCGGCGTCGACGTCGGCGTCTTCGCCGACACCGACGTGAAACACTCCGCCCCGCTGACGCCCGCGGGGTACACGGCCGAGTCGTTCGCCGACACCGCCGAGCGCGGCCTCGCCGACGCCGTGATCGCCTCCGGGCCGGGGACCGGCGAGGCGGTCGATACCGACGCCCTCGGGTCGGTCGTCGCCGAGCGCGAGTACCACGGCCTCGACACGCCCGTCCTCGTCGGCAGCGGCGTCACGCCGGAGACGGTCGCCGACCTGCTCGACGTCGCCGACGGCGCGATCGTCGGCACCGCGCTGAAACGGGGCGGCGAGACGACCGCCCCGGTCGACGCCGACCGCGTCGCGGACCTCGTCGACGCCGCCGACGCGGTTCGGTGAGCAGGGCGCGGTGATCGGGAGGAGGGCCCCCTACCGGCCGACGTCGACGCCGCGGTCCGCGAGGAACGCCTCGACCTCGCTCCGCGTCGGGAGCCCGGGCTGCGTGAACCGGCTCGTACAGTTGATCGCGGCGATCGCGGCCGCGAACCGGACGCCGCCAGCGACGCCGTCACGGTCGGCGGACGGCCCCGCGGGGTCTCCAGCGATCCACCGGTCGATCAGCCCGGCGGTGAACGCGTCGCCGGCGCCGGTCGCGTCGACCGTCTCGACGTCGAACGCGTCGAACTCGGACACCTCGCCGCCCGCGATCGCCGTCATCCCGTCGGCGCCGTGCGTGAGGACGGCGCGGGGCCACGTCGGGCCGCCCCGCGACCGCGACTCGGGCCCGGGTGAGGGCGCCGACTCGGCCGCTCGGGTATGCGCGCTCGCGACCCGCTTGACCGCGGCGTCCGCCGACCCGAAGAACGCCGGCGCGGCGACGCCGTCCGCGACGAACAGGTCGGCCTCATGGAGAAACCGGTGGACCGTCGCCGGCTCCGTGCCGCGCCCGACTAGCTCCTCGACGGATCCCGAGAGGTCGAAGACGAGCGCGGGCGGGTCGCTCCCTGACTCGCCTGATTCGGCGGCTTCGCGGAGCGACCGAACCCGGTCGAGGGCCCGCCGCGCCACGCTGTCAGGCGTGTAGGCGGTGAGGAAGACCGCGTCGGCGTCGGCCATCGCGGCGAGCGCGTCGCCGTCGAGGCGGAGCCCGCGGAAGCTCTCGCCGGCGGTGACGATGGCGCGCTCCCCATCCGGGTCGCGGAGGATCAAGGACCGGGTGTGGGCGTCGTCGCCGACCGCGACGTGCGTCCCGTCCACGCCCGTCTCGCCGAGGTACTCCAGGGCTCTCCGGCCGTACTCGTCGTCGCCGACGCGGCTGACGAGCCCCGCGTCGCGGCCGAGGCGGTCGAGCGCGACCGCGACGTTCGCGCCCACGCCGCCGAACGCGGACGTGACCTCCCGGGCGAACGCGCCGCCGTCCGGCTCCGGGAGGTTGCTGACCGCGTACCACTCGTCTATCGCGGCGGCCCCGACGCAGAGGACGGCCGGCGAACCACCGCTTCCGCCGTCGCTCGCATCTGACTCCGCCGTCACGACTCGCCGAAGAAGGGGCGGTGAACGGCCATCGCGGCGTCGACGGCGATCGGTCCCTCGACGCTCGTCTCCCCGCCGCCGCGCCGGACCACTTCCTCGCAGGGGATCGGCACCACGCCGCCGGAGAGCTCGCCGAGCGTCTCGCCGTCGACGCCAAAGACGACCCGGTCGATCCCCGCGTAGTGGATCGCGGTCGAACACATCGGGCACGGCTCCGTGCTGGCGTACATGGTACAGTCCGCGAGCTCGTCGGCGTCGAGCTCCCGCGCGGCCCACCGCGCGAGCGTCAGCTCCGGGTGCGCCGTCACGTCGTCCTCGGTCCGCGTCTCGTTGCGCGCCTCGCTGACGACCTCGCCGTCGACCACGAGCAGGGCGCCGAACGGGGTGTTTCCGGCCTCGACCGCCTCCTTGGCGAGCCGGATCGTTCGCTCCACGTACTCCCGGTCGGTCGGGTCGTCCGGCAGGTCGTCGAGGTCACGGAACTCGCTGGGATCGCCGGCGTCGTCCGCGTCGGTCATACGTCCCCGTTCGCCTCCGGGAACCTAACGGTTGGTACCGCCGGCTGCGTGCGGTCGTCGTCCGGCGAGCTCGGTTCCCCATCGAGGCGTCTCGGTCCGCGTCGCCTCCGTCGCCGACGCGCGTCGGGGTCACGCTCGGCGTTCGCGTCGGACGCTCCGCCACGCTCTTGACCGCCACGAGCGAAGCAAGAGTAATGCTGGACAGGCTGCGAGCGAAACTCGGCGCCGCTCGCCGACGGGCACGTCGGATCGAACGCCGGGAGTTCGCGGAACTCCGGCAGTGGGCCGAGGACACGAGCAATCTGCTCCACCTGACGACGCTGTTGCTCGTGCCGATGCTCATCGCGCTCGTCACTCAGATAACGAACCTGACCGACCTCTCGTTTCTCCTCTTCCCGCCGCTGGCGTCGGGAGCCTACACGCTCTTCTCCGACCCGCAGGGACAGTACTCCTCGCCGAGAACGTTCGTCGGGGGG
>NZ_NEWI01000130.1:0-7280 GCF_002135005.1 Halorubrum sp. SD612
GCGTCCTCGACGACGGTGGCGACCCCGTTCCCCTGCGAGAGGACGCCGTCGTAGCTGAACGCCTGCGGGTTCTTCCGGCCGCGCGAGTCGAGCTCGCGCAGCATGCCGCCCATCCACGAGCCGACGAGCCGCTCCTTCGCGGTCCCGTCGTCCTCGGCGTGGAGGACGCCGATACCGCTCCCCACGTCGACGACGTAGCTCGTCACGCGGAGGTGGTCGCGGTCGGTGATCGCCGAGAACAGGTCGCGGCGCCCGCGTTCGCGGTACGTCGACTCCAGGTGGTCGTACGCCTCGCGGCTGAACGGGTCGAGCGCCACGTCGGCGGCGATCGGGTACGCGTCGCCGTCGACCGCGTCGGCGATCGACTCCCGGACCGACTCGGGGAAGACGGACAGCGGGTGCGACTGGACCGGGCTGCGGTACCACTCCCCGGCGTCGCCGCCGTCGCCGTACGAGAGCGACGCGGCGCCGGCGCCGCCGCCGACGGCGCTCCCGGCGCCCGCGACGTTCCACTCGACGGTGTACCGTCTGCCGGCGTCCGTCTTCGAGAACGCGCGGAGCCCGCCGATCAGACACCGCTTGAACTCCGACTTCCCCGTCGCGGTGGGGCCGTCGATCCAGACTATCGTCTCGTCGTTCCCGCGCCCCGTCGCGGCCGCGCGGAGGTCGTCGACGAACGCGTTGAGCGCGCGGGTGTTTCCCAACACGGCGTGTTCGCCGTCGTTCGCCGGGTCGTCGAAGAACCGGTACCGGTCGAGCGTCTCGCCCCGCTCGCGGACCTCACGAGTGCCGTACGACTCGACGGCCGCGAGGACGTACCCCGCCCCGGAGGCCGCCGCGGTCGGGTCCTCCAACACGCGGTCGACGTAGGACTCGAGGCTCATCGGCGGGTCGTACGCCCCCCGAAGGGCGTCGTCGGCCGCGGCGACGAACCCCTCGCCGTCCGTTCGAGTGCGTTCGCTCATTTCAGCCGCCGTCCGCTATCTCCGAGCGCGCGACCGCCGCGCCCGCGTACTCTAACACCTCTGCGGCGCCGTCCTCGGAATATCCGCGGTCGACCAAGGCCGACCCAGGCGCTCCGGTCCTCGTCGTCGAGGTCGGTCGCGGACACCAGCGCCGAGAAGTTGATGTTATGCTTCTTGTCCTCCCACAGCTTCCGTTCGAGGGCGCGCCGGAGGCGGTCGTTCTCCTGCGGGTCGAAGCCGCGCCCCTCGCGGGCGCGCCGCGAGATCCAGTTCGACACCTCCTGTCTGAAGTCGTCCTTGCGGTCCGAGGGCACGTCGAGCTGTTCCTCGACCGCGCGCAGGAACGTCTCGTCCGGCTCGGTCTCGCGGCCGGTCAGCTCGTCGTCGACGGTGTCGTCGTCGATGTACGCCATCACGTGGTCCATGTACTTCTCTCCCTGCCGCCGGAGCTCGTCCACGTCGTACGCCAGCGCGTGGCGCACGTCCTCGATCGCGCGCTCGCGGTACTCCTCGCGGACGGTCTCTAAGAGGCGCTCGTAGCGGTCGAGGTCGTCGGCCGCGATCGAGCCGTGCCCGCCGAGGTTCGCCTCGAAGTGGTCGAAGACGGACAGCGGCGAGAGGTATCCGCGGTCGCGGTGGGTGGCGTCCATGATCGCCTCGGCGATCTCGTCGCCGACGAACCGCGCGGAGATCCCGTCCATCCCCTCGCCGACGTCGGCGGACTCGGCGGCGTCCTCCCGGAGCTTCCGCCGGTCGATCTCCTCGTCTTCGAGCTCGCCGTTGTACGCCTTCGCCTTCTCCAACAGGCTCACCGTCTCGTCGGTCGGCTCCTCCAACCGGGTGAGCACGCCGAAGAGGCCGGCCATCTCCAGCGCGTGCGGCTCGACGTGGACGTTGGGCACGTCGGCGTTTGCGAGCATCTTCCGGTAGATCTCCGCCTCGCTCTCGTACTCCAACACGTACGGGTAGTCGATCCGCTTGGTGCGGTCGTTGAACGCCTCCATCTTCTCGTCGCCGGTCTTCTCGCGGTACTCCGGCATGTTCGTCCGGCCGACGATCACCTGGTCGATGTCGATCCGCGGGTTGTTCTTCGGCTTGATCGTCGACTCCTGTGAGGCGTGGAGGAAGTCGTAGAGGAACTCCCGCTGGAGCTTCAACAGCTCCTCGCCGGAGAACAGCCCCCGGTTCGCGTTGCAGAACGCCCCGGCGTAGTCGAACGCGCGCGGGTCGGACTCGCCGTAGACGGCGAGCTTCGCGTAGTTGACGTCGCCGGTGAGCTCCGTCTCGTCCTGGTTCTTCTTGTCCTTCGGCTCGAACGTCTCGATACACTCCCGGCGGTTCTCGTCTGCGACGAGCCGGACGACCTCGACGTGCTCGTCGAGGACGCGCTGGAGGTCGTCGTCGTAGTGCGCGAGCAGCTCGTTCAGGTAGAACTCCGAGGCCGGGTCCGGGTGTTGGTCGTTCCGAAGCGTGTAGGGCGCGTCGAGCCGCTCGTTCAGGTCGTCGATCACCGCCTGCCGCTGCGGCTTCGGGAGGAGGACGAGGGGGTCCTGACTCATCGGGGAGCGGACCGTGTCGTCGTCGGGGTCTTGGTCGTCGATCACCGAACAGAGATCGACCCACCGGAAGGTGTACATCCGCCCCGCGTCCTCCCGGGTGTACGCCTCGAAGTAGCGGCGCACGAGCCAGTCGAAGTGCGACTTCCCAGAGCCGACCGGCCCCAACAGGAGCTTGATCCGCTTTTCGGGACCCAGTCCGCGGGCCCCGGACTTCACCTTGTTGACGAACTCGTGGATCGCCTCGTGGACCTCGCGGCCGTAGAAGACGTTCTCGCCGTCGTGGAGCGGGTCCTCGGCGGCGAGCGCGTACTCGGCGACGCCGCGCTCCTCGTCGTAGTGCGTCCCGTAGTGGTCGAACATGTCCGCGACGCGCTGGTGCGCGTTCCGCGCGATCCCGGGGTCGTCGTACAGCGCGTCGAGGTACCAGTCGAACGAGCGCGCCGCTCTGAGGTCGTCGGGAACCTCCGTCCGGTACTCCTCGCTGAGCCGTTCAAGCGTTTGTCGGTCTGCCATCGTATCACGTTCGCTCGGGGGGCGCGGCGGGGTCGCCGACGGTCGACGCGACGGCCGGAGCGGCCGCTCTTCGTGCGCATGTCAACAGCTCGTCGAGCCGCGAGCGGCGCGTCGTCGGGGCGCGCGTCGGTGTCGGTGGTCGCCTCGCCCGTATCCGAGGCTATATATGCGAGAGGGATTGCCACTGATAAGTATGTCGCCCGTTGACACGCATCACTCAGCGACCGGCGCCTGCGCCCTCACCGGATCCGACCGGTTCGCCGACGGTCCCTCGACCGGTTTTATCAGCGACCCGTGGGATCTACGGCGGCGGCGAGCGTCGGCTCTCTCGAATCCCTCGCGCGCGCCGGTTGGGCCCCGTTCGAGACGCGCGCTGTCCGCGCGCCCGTCGCTGAGAACCGGAACCATCGACCCCGGCACCCACCCTTTTGCGGGGCGCCGTCCCAGTACGCCTGTGACGTTCAGCATCTGCGTTCGCGAGCGGTACACCGACGAGGACGGCGACGACCAGACTCGGTTCGGCGTGGCGGTGACCACCCGCCTGCCGGGCGTCGGCACGCTGTGTCCCTTCGCCTCGGCCGACGGCGCGGTGGCGACCCAGTCGCTCGTCAACGTCGAACTGGGACGGAAGGGGATCGAGTACCTCGGCGACGGGCTCGCGGTCGACGACGCGCTGGAGGCGCTGTTGAACGCCGACGAGGGGAGCGCTCAGCGCCAGCTCCACGGCGTCGATGCCGACGGGACGTTCGCGTTCTCCGGCGACGAGTGTAACGGCTGGTACGGCCACCGGGAGGGAGAGAACTACACCGTCGCGGGCAACCTCCTGACGGGCGAGGACGTGGTCGAGGACACCGCGGCCGCCTACGAGTCCGACGCCCACGGCGACGCGCCCCTCGCCGAGCGGCTGATCGACGCCCTCGCCGCGGGCCACGCCGCGGGGGGCGACAAGCGCGAGGACCTCGAAGTCCAGTCCGCCGCGCTGCTCGTGTGTAACACGGAGGAGGAGACCGACGACCCGTACTACAACGACCTCCGGGTCGACGCGAGCGAGACGCCGGTGGCGGACCTCCGCGAGACGTACGAGACGGCCAAGCGCGGCTACGAGACCGTCTTGGAGAAGTACGCGGACGAGGAGACCGACGACGAGAGAGAAGCCGACGAGGCAACGGACGACGGTAGGGAGCCCGACGAGGCAACGGACGACGAGACGGAAACAGACGACGAGTAGAGGGCCCGCTACATCGACAGCCGCGCGAGGATCGGCAAGTGGTCGGAGGGGTACCGCCCGCGGTCGTCGCGGTCCGCGAGGGTCGCGAACGCCTCGACCGAAAGCTCTGGCGAGACGAGCGCGTGGTCGATCCGGCGGCCGTCGATGAGGCGGGCGAAGTCGGTGAGGCTCGTCTCCGGGCCGTGCCGGAGGTCGGCGGCAACGGCGGCGTCGCGAAGCGCGGGCGCGTCGTCGGTCGCCCCTCCGTCGACCGCTCCTCCGTCGACGGTCCCCCCGGTTCCGGCGTCGTCGCCGATGAGAATCCGGTGCGGCTCCGACCCGGGCGTACAGTTGAGGTCGCCGACGAGAACGACCGGGGCCGTCCCGTCGGCGTCGGCTTCGTCGCCCGTCGCGATCGCCGGGAGCCGCTCGCGCAGCAGGCGGGCGGACTCGCGCCGCGCCCGCGCGCTCACGTGGTCGAAGTGCGTGTTGACGACGCGGAGCGCGGCGTCGCCGTCGACGGCGCGCACTCGGGCCCACGTCGCGATCCGCGGGTGGGACGCGTCCCACCCGACCGACGGCGAGTCCGCGGTCTCGGAGAGCCAGAACGTCCCGCTCCGAGTGACTTCCCAGCGGTCGCCCCGGACGCCGATCGGGCACCCTTCGCCCTCGCCGTCGGTCGCGCGACCCCGGCCGACGAACTCGTACTCCGGGAGTCGCTCGCGGAGGTCGCGGCGCTGTCCGGGGAGCGGCTCCTGAAACGCGGCGATGTCGGGCCGGTGAAAGCGGACCAGGCGCGCGACGGCGTCTCGGCGGTCGTGCCAGGCGTCGTGGTGGTCGCCCCGATTGGCGTAGCGGACGTTGTAGCTCAGCACCCGGATCGCGGTCATTACGTCGGGGGTCGCGGGCGAGGCGATTAAAATGCGCGGAGCGCGGGATGTGTCGCGGAACGAATCGAGGCCGCCGCTCCCCGACCGCTCACACCGAGAACTCGTACAGGTCGTCGCCGACGTGGTGGATCGACTGGACGACCTTGCCGCTGTCGCCGACCATCGCGTCGCCGTCGACCAGCGCGCGCCCGACGGCCAGCACCTTCCCGTGGGTCTCCTCGGCGATCACGACGAGGTCTCCCTCGCGGATCGCCTCGTCGGCCTCGACGATGCCCGGTCGCATCACGTCCGCGCCGTCCGAGACGAAGGATATCGCGCCGGAGTCGACCGTGACGACGCCCGTCTCCGGATCGAAGTCGTTCGCGCCGCGGACGGTGAGGAACGGCTCGTCGTCGTCGACGTAGAAGACGGCGGGGTCGCCGTCGACTAAGACGAGCTCGTAGCCGGCGTCGACGAACTCGACGAACTCGAACGCCTCGCCGTCGATGTCGACCCCGAGGTGGTCGGCCACCGCCTCGCGGATCGCCGTGATCTCGTCGCTCCGGAGGTGGTGCCGCGATTTCATCTCCATGAGCGTTCGGTCGACCGCTCGGCCGATAACTGGACCGCTCCCCGCCTCGTCCGGGGGTCGCTCCGCGGCGGGCGCTCCGCGGCGACGGTCTCGTCCCGTTGGACCGATCAAAACGGTCTTAATCCACCTCTCCATATCCCCTCGTATGCTCAACCCACTGGCGATCGTGCTCGTGGCGATCGTGAATCCCCCCGCGATCGTCCTCGCGGCGGTCGCGACGCTTCTCGTCGTCCTCGTCACCTCGGTGAGGGGGACGGGGTGGGAACCCACGACCGATATCTCCGAGGAAGTGCTCGAACACCGCGCGTCCGCGGTCCCCGAGACCGAGTTCCCGGAGCCCGGAAACCGCGCGGTCGGCGGTGGCGGCGGCGGCGGCGGTGCCATCCCGGCGGGCGGCGCCGAGGGCGAGGGGGCCGAGCTCGAAGAGGGCGGCACCGCCAGCGCCGGCCCCGGCGACATCCCGGAGGACGAGGTGGAGTACTTCGAGGTCGAGTTCGTCAAGCAGGGCGAGACGGTCGAGCTCTCCAACGACGAGCCCATCCTCGAACAGGGCGAAGACGAGGGCTGGGACCTCCCGTACGCCTGCCGACAGGGCCAGTGCGTCTCCTGTGCCGGGCAGATCGCGGACGGCCCCTCCGAGGACTTCGTCGAGCACGACAACCAGCAGATGCTCGAAGAGGCCGAGATCGACGACGGCTACACGCTCACCTGCGTCGCGTACCCGCGCGACTCCTTCAGCATCGAGACCGGCGAGGCGCCGTAGGCCCGTTTCCTGGTCTCGACTCTCCCACCCGTTCTCGATTCCGCGCTCGTTCCCAGTCCTTCTCGCTCGCGACACCCTTTTTCGCGTCTCGGTCCAACGAGCCGTATGTCCGTCACCACGGCCCTCGTCGGGGGCGGCGGAGGCGTCGTCGTCGCGCTGATCGCTGCGGCCGTCTACCGCGACGCCGCGCGCGTCGGCGTCGACCTCGGCTCGCCGGCGGCGTGGGCCGCGCTCGTCGTCCTCACCGGCGGTGCGAGCCTCGTCACGCTACTCGCGGTTCCCGACGCGCCCCTACCCGGAGTCCTCGTGTTGACCGCGCTCGGGCCGCTGCTGTACGTGCTCGAACGCGACGACTCGCTGAACGGCGACGACCCGGCCGACCCCACGCGGCTCCCCAGCCAGTCCGGCGACGCGGCCGACTCGGGCGACGACGGGGAGCGATAGCGCGCTCGGCTGCCGCCGTTCCGTCTCATCGACGATGACACAGTTCCTTTCGACGCGCTCGGCTGCTCCTAAACCGCAACTTTCCATACCGTCGGCGATGTATTGGGGGTAATGAGCGACGAGAGCGACGAGAGCCTCGCGGACCGGGTCGAGCGGTGGATGGTCGGACAGATGCCGATCATCCAGATGCACGGCGGCACGAGCGTCGTGCGCGAGGCGAACCCCGAGACCGGCGAGGTCGTCGTCGAGCTCGGCGGCACCTGCTCCGGCTGCGGTATCTCGAACATCACCGCCGACAACATCCGCCGCGACCTCATCATGGACTTCGACGAGGTCGACAACGTGACGGTGCGGACCGCCTCCTCCGG
>NZ_NEWI01000131.1:0-7265 GCF_002135005.1 Halorubrum sp. SD612
CTCCACCTGACCGCTTCAACATTTTCATTTCCGAAGCGCGGCGGGCGCAGCGCTGTCGAGGTGGCTCTGACCCCGACCGCTTAATCCCCGGGCGCTCGAACCGCCGAGCATGATCACGACCGACCGCATGGCGGCCGTCGACGCCAACGCGGCCGCGCTCGGCGTCCCGCGCAAACAGCTGATGGAGTCGTCCGGCAACGCCGTCGCCCGCGAAGTGCGGGCCGTCACGGACCCGGGTGCCGCCGTCGCGCTCGTCTGCGGCCGCGGGAACAACGGCGGCGACGCCCTCGTCGCGGCGCGGTTCCTGAAGCGGTACGACGTGACGGTCCACCTGCTCGGACGCCCCGCGACGATCCGGACCGACATCGCGCGGGAGAACTGGGCGGCTCTTGAAGCGACGGAGATCACGACCGAGACGGTCACCGACTCCCGCGACTTCTCCCTCGCCGCTCCCGACGGCGACGGCCCGGACGTCGTCGTCGACGCGATGCTCGGCTCCGGGGTCTCCGGCGGCCTCCGCGAGCCGGAACGAACCGCCGCCGCGGCGATCAACGCGACCGACGCGACGGTGATCGCGGTCGACGTGCCCTCCGGGATCGACGCCGACACCGGCGAACCGACCGGCGAGGCGGCGACCGACGGTCCGGCCGACCCAGTCGCCGTCGACGCCGACCGCGTGGTGACGTTCCACGACGAGAAGCCCGGACTCGACGCCGCCGCCGTCACGGTCGCGGACATCGGGATCCCGGCCGCCGCGGAGCGGTTCACCGGCCCCGGCGATCTCCTCGGGCTCGACCGCGATCCGGACTCGCACAAGGGGGACAACGGCGAGGTGCTGGTAGTCGGGGGCGGACCGTACACCGGGGCGCCGACGCTGTCCGCGCTGGCCGCGCTCCGCGCGGGCGCCGACCTCGTCCGCGTGGCGTGCCACAAGTCGGTCGCCCGCGCGGTCCAGGGGTTCTCGCCGAACCTCATCGTCCGCGCGCTGCCCGGCGACCGCGTCGAGCCCGCCCACGTCGACCGGGTCGCGTCGCTCGCGGCCGAAAGCGATGTCACTGTCCTCGGCCCGGGCCTCGGCGACGGCGACGGGGCTCGAGAGTTCGTCCGCGAGTTCCTGACGGGCTACGACGGACGCGGCGTCGTCGACGCCGACGCGCTCCGGGTCGTCCCCGAGGTCGACACCGACGCCGACCTGATCTGTACGCCGCACCAGGGCGAACTCGTCGACATGGGCGGAGAGAGGGCGTCAGACCCGGACGAGCGCGCGGAACTGGTCGACGAGTTCGCGGGCGGGCTGGGCCACACGCTGCTCGTGAAGGGCGCTGTCGACGTGGTCGCCGACGGCGACGAGACACGGCTCAACCGCACCGGGAACCCCGGCATGACGGTCGGCGGGACGGGCGACGTGCTCGCGGGGACGGTCGGCGCGCTGGCGGCCGTGACGGAGCCGTTCCGGGCGGCCGCGGTCGGCGCGTACGCCGTCGGCCGGGCCGGCGACGCGGCCGCGGAGGCGAACGGCGCGGGGTTGGTGGCGACGGACTTACCCGATCGGCTGGCGGAGGCGATGCGTGATGAGTGAGGAGGACGCGGTCCGGTCCGGCGACGGGAGCAACGGAGGCGACGGCAGCCCGGACGACCTGACACACACCGACGACGCCGGCGACGTCCAGATGGTCGACGTGGGCGCGAAGCCCGACAGCAGCCGGCGAGCGGTCGCCCGCGGGGAGATCCGGCTGACGCCGGGGACGATCGCGGCGGTCGAGGCCGACGCGGTCGAGAAGGGCGACGTGCTCGCGACCGCCCGGATCGGCGCCGTTCAGGCGGTGAAACACACCTGGGAGACGATCCCGATGTGCCACCAGATCCCGATCACGAACGTCGACGCCGAGTTCGCGGTCGGCGACGACCGGATCGAGCTGACGGTCGCGGTCGAGACCACCGGCAAGACGGGCTGTGAGATGGAGGCGCTGGAGGGCGTCACGACCGGGCTCAACACCGTCTGGGACATGGTGAAGGCCGCGGAGAAGGACGGCGACGGCCAGTACCCCGACACGCGGATCGCGGACGTGAAAGTGGTCGACAAACGGAAGGAGACGGTCGACGCGTAGCCGCGGCCCGGGAGGCCGCCGCGGATCACCTCAGCGGTCGAGGAACGGCGGGACCACGACTTCGGCGCGCTTCTCGTCGCCGCGCACGACGACGCTCACCTCGGTGCCGGCGTCGGCGTACGACTCGTGGAGGTACCCCAGCCCGATCGGCTCGTCGAGCGTCGGGCTCATCGTCCCGGAGGTGAGCTTCCCGACTCTGGTGAGGTCGCCGTCGGTGACCGCGTACCCGCCGCGGGGCACGCCGCGCTCCGAGAGCCTGACGCCGACGAACTTCTCGTCGACGCCCTGCTCCTTCTGGACCTCCAGCGCGTCGCGGCCGACGAACTCCGTGTCGAGCTTCACGACGAAGCCGATCCGCGCCTCGTACGGGGTCCGGGGCTCACCCTCGGGATCGAAGTCCTGTCCGGACAGCAGGAACCCCATCTCGGTGCGGAGCGTGTCGCGCGCGCCGAGGCCGCACGGCTGCGCCTCGCGGGGCGCGTCGACGAACGCCTCCCAGACGGCGCCGGCGTCGGCGGCCGGGCACATCACCTCGAAGCCGTCCTCGCCGGTGTAACCGGTGCGTGCGACCCAGCTCTCGACCCCCGCCACCGCCGCCACCGCCGCCTCGAACTTCGAGAGGTCGACGACGCGGTCGCGGGGCGTGGCCTGGTCGAGGGCGTCGGCCGCGTCGGGGCCCTGGACCGCGAGCATCGCCCAGTCCCCCGTGGCGTTCGCGACGGTCGCGTCGAGCCCCCACTCGTCGCGGTGCGCGGTCCAGCGGTCGGCCATCTGTCCGTCGTGGCCCGCGTTCGGTACGAAGAGGTACGCCGGGTCGCCGCTCGGCGCGTCGAGGTCGCCGCCGTGGTCGCTCTCCAACGCCGCGAGCGACGCCGCCCCTTCCCCGGCCGGAGTCCCGTCGGGGAGCCGGTAGACGACCGTGTCGTCGAGCATCACGCCCTCCCCGTTCGTGATCGCGGCGTACTGGGAGTCCCCGGGGTCGAGCGCGCGCACGTCGTTGGTCGTGAGTCGGTTCATCAGTTCGGTCGCGTCCGGGCCGGCCACCTCGATCTCGCCCATGTGGGAGACATCGAAGACGCCGACCGACTCACGGACCGCCGCGTGTTCGGTCCGGATCGAGTCGAACTCGACGGGCATCTGCCAGCCGCCGAAGTCGGTGAACTTCGCACCGCGCGCGTCGTGGGCGTCGTGGAGCGGAGGGAGACGGTCGGTCATACGCGCACCCTCTCCCGGGCGAGCCTAAGGTGTTGTGACAGCGGCGGTCCGCGCGTCCGCGGCGGGCCCGGCCGCATGGCCCCGACCACCTCGAGCGACAGCCTCAAGCGGTCGCCGTGCCGTCTCCCGACCGTGAGCAGTTCCCGTCCCGACACCGCCGCCGCGGTGGCGCCCGCGGTCGCCGTCCTCCTCGTCGCGGTCCTGCTCGGCGCCGTCATGGGCACGTGGCCGCCGTTCGTCGCGGTCGAGAGCGGCAGCATGACTCCCGGCGTCGAGCGCGGCGACCTCGTCGTCGTCACGGCCGCCGACCGAACGCCGTGGGGCGACCTCTCGAGCGCCGCCGACGCGGACGCGCCGACGCGGCTCGGCGGACCGGGAGACGTGGTCGTTTACGCCGTTCCGGGCGCCGGGGGTCGCCCGGTGTTCCACCGCTTGGCGTTCCCCGTGGAGGCGGGCGAGGACTGGACGGAGCGGGCCGACCCGGACCTCCTCTCAGGCGACTGCGGGGAGCTCTCAACCTGTCCGGCGCCGTACGACGGGTACGTCACGCGCGGGGACGCGAACGGGCTGTACGACCAGAGCGCGGGCATCGCCCCGGTCGTCCCCGAGGAGTGGATCGCCGGCAAGGCGCTGTTCGCGGTGCCGAACCTCGGCTGGACACGGGTGGCGATCGACGCGGCGGCCGCGCGGTACGGCGGGGTCGCGACCGGAGTGGTCCTCGTCGGTCTCACGGGACTGGCCGGCGGACTCGGCGCGCTGCTCTTGGGACGGCTCGGTCGGGGACGGCGGCGGTGAGTTGTCTCGGCGGGAGCGATTCTCTCATGAAAGCTCGCGACCGCCGGTAGCCGTCTTTTATACAATTCGGTGCGGCCGGCGCGAGGAGCGCGTGGGAGGTAGCGGTGAGGGAGGGGCGACCGCGGGGAGCCCCGAGCGAACCGCGAGGTCGGCGTTCAGCTATACGCGGCCGCCGGCGTCGCCCGACCGCTATCGCGTCGAGGGCGATCCGGCGTCCGTCTCGTCGTCGTCGCTCCCGGCGGCGTCGCTCTCGTCGCCGTCGAGCGTCACGGAGCCGTTGGCGGCGTTGCGGAGCGCGTCCGAGCGCCCGAACTCCCCGGGCGCGATGGCGAGCGTCCGGATCCCGTAGCCGTTGGCGGTCTCGACGACCGGCTTGAAGTCCGTGTCGCGCGAGGCGATCGCGAGGGTGTCCATTCGGTTCTCGGCCGCGAACCGCGCGGCGTCGACCGCGAGCTTCACGTCCACGTCGCCGCTCGTGATCACGACCTCGAAACCGCGGGCCTCCGCGGCCTGAATCAGCCCCGGCGTCGCGTGCTCGTCGAGGTAGAGCCGGGTCGTCACCAGCGGGCCCTCGGCCTCGGCGGCCAGCCGCACGTCGTCGAGGTCCACGTCGAACTCCTCGCGCAACACGTTCGGGCCGTCGACGAACAGCGCCACGCCGTCGGTGTTCGCGTCCGTCGCGCGCTCGCCGGTCGTGCCATCGCTGCGGCCCGCCTCGCCGTCAGCGGTCGTCTCGCCCTCGGGCCCGTCGCCTCGGTCCATGAGCGGGCTTCGCCGCGGCCGGAAATAGGTATGCTGATTCGCGAGCGCTCTCGACGAGCGCCTCCCGCCCGGTCTCGGTGTGTCGTCTGCCCAGTTATCCCCGGCAATTCGTCCGACCGACTTGGCGCTTCAACACCTTATATCCGTATTACGACCTGCCTCACGTCCGTAGTGAATATACGGAGACTTGAAATAGGATGTCCAAGAATAACGAGATAAGATGTCTCAATCAAACGCGTACACCGTCATTTCCGCACAGAACGATCACGATTGTACCACTGTACGTGCCCATCCACGCAACGAGACGTTCCACGTCGTCGACTACGCCGACGAGGACGCCCGCGAGCGCGTCGCCGACCTGCCGGTAGGGTCGGTCGTGAAGATGGAACTCTCCCGCGCGGGGCGTCGGAGCAACGTCTGGCGCGCCGAGTCGGTCAAGACCGCGCAGACCGACGGCGGCGAGTCCCGCTGACGCCGGACCGGCGGCCGCACCGGAACCGCGGCCGCAACGCCGTCTGTTTCGAGCCCGAATCGTGACCGATTACGACACTTATATGCCTCGTATGGCGGTACCACGATTCGATGGTGGAAACGCTCCTGGCGGTCGGGGTCGTCGCGTCGGCGTTCGTCGGCTTCAACATCGGCGGCTCCTCGACCGGCATCGCGTGGGGACCTCCCGTCGGGGCCGGCATCCTGAAGAAGACGACCGCCGCGGGACTCATGACGGCGTTCGTCTTCCTCGGCGGCTGGACCGTGGGGCGAAACGTGATGGACACGCTGAGCGGCGGGATCATCACGACGGAGCTCTCGCTCTCGGCGGGTGTCGCCGTGTTGTTCTTCATCGGACTCGGGATCCTCATCGCGAACATCTTCGGGGTCCCCGTGCCGACCTCGATGACGACCGTCGGAGCGATCGCCGGCCTCGGACTGGCGACCGACACGCTCGACTACGCGACGGTCTCGCGGATCATCTCGTGGTGGATCGTGACCCCGATCATCGGGTTCTGGGTCGGCGTCGTGATCGGTCGGTACGTCTACCCGGCGGTGAACCGGCGGGTCCACATCGAGAAGTCCCCCGGCCCGCTGCTGCGACTCGACCGGGAGGGCGGGGTACCGAAGCCGGAACTCGGCCCGAACACGACGGTGACGGAGCTCATCAGCACGGTCGTCGTCCTCCTCATCGGCTGTTACATGTCGTTCAGCCCCGGCGCGAGCAACGTACCGAACGCCGCCGCGCCGCTGGTCAGCGGCGTCGGAGGGCTTCCGGAAAACACCGCTATCGGGATCGCCACGCTCGCGATCGGACTCGGCGGCTTCACGATCGCCCGCCGCACGATGGAGTCGGTCGGCGGCGAACTGAGCGACATCCCCCTGCTCGCGGCCCTCTTCGTGATGACGACGGCCTCGACGATCACGACGGTCCTCTCGTACCTCGGGATCCCGATCAGCCTCGTCATGGGCACGGTGATGACGATCGTCGGCATCGGGTGGGGACGCGCGACGCGGCCGGTCACCGTTCAGGAGGCGGTCACCCGGAACACCGGGGACAACGAGATCGTCCCCGGCGCGATAACCGTCTCGGAGGACGAAGAGGAGCGGTCGGCGCCGATCGGCGAGGCGGAACCGGAGGCGGTGTTGGAGGCCGGCGACCTGTTCAACCCCCGAGCGGTGCTGAAGTACATCTCGATGTGGATCATCGGCCCGTCCGTGTCGACCCTGCTGGCCTACGGGTTCTTCGTCCTCGTTCCGGGTGTCGCCTGACGGCGCGCGAACCGCCCGTTTAGTCCCGCGTGAGCCGCGGGTTCGTCACCGCGCCCTCCGCGGCCGAGGCGAAGTCGCGGCCGTACTTCGCGAGGATGCCGCCCTCGTAGGGCGGTTCGGGCGCGTCCCACGCCTCGCGGCGCTCGTCGAGCTCCTCGTCGGAGAGGTCCACGGTCAGGTCGCGCTCGGGGATGTCGACCGTGACGTGGTCGCCGTCCTCGATGAGCCCGATCGGACCGCCGACGGCGGCCTCGGGCGCGACGTGGCCGATCATCGGACCGCGGGTGCCGCCCGAGAAGCGGCCGTCGGTGAGCAGCGCCACGTCGTCCTCGTGGCCCGCGCCGACGACGGCGGCGGTGACGCCGAGCATCTCGCGCATGCCGGGGCCGCCGCGGGGCCCCTCGTTGCGGATGACGATCACGTCGCCGGACTCGATCGCCCCCGACTGGACGTACTCCATCGCGTCCTCCTCGTTCTCGAACACGCGGGCGGGGCCCTCGTGGTAGAACTCGTCGTCGCCGGTCACCTTCAGCACCGAGCCGTCCGGCGCGAGGTTGCCGTCGAGGATCTTGATGGCGCCCTCCTCCTCCTTCGGGTCCTCGACGGGGTAGAGGAAGTCGGCCT
>NZ_NEWI01000132.1:0-7120 GCF_002135005.1 Halorubrum sp. SD612
GCGCGGCTCGCGGTCGTCCTCGGCGCCGTCGGCTGGTTCCTCACCCTCATGTCCTTCTACGCGTTCGGGGGGCTGGCCTCGAAGTACCGGTTCGACGAGAAGGCGGCCCGCGGGGTCGCCCAGGAGAACGAGGGGGCCCGCGGCACCGGGAACGTGCTCGCGAACTCGGCGGTCGCGCTCGCGGCGGTGGTCGGCTACGCGGTCGCGCCGCACCTCGCCGTCCCGGCCGCGCCCTTCGGCTTCGCGTTCGCGGGCGCGACCGCGACCGCGATGGCCGACACGCTCTCCTCGGAGATCGGCGGCCTCTACGACGGCCCGCGGCTGGTGACGACGCTCCGCCGCGTCGAGCCCGGGACCGACGGCGCGATCACCTGGCAGGGCGAACTGGCCGGCCTCGCCGGCGCGCTGCTCGTCGGCGCCCTCGCCGCCGGCGGGTCGCCGCTGATCAGCCCGGTGGTCGCCGGCGGCGTCGCGGCGGCCGGGGCCGTCGTCGTGGCCGGCGTCACCGGGATGACCGTCGACAGCCTCCTCGGCGCCCTGATCGAGGGGGATCGCGTCGGGAACCAGTCGGTGAACTTCCTCGCGACGCTCGCCGGCGCCGTCGTCGCTGTCGCGCTCTGGGCGGTGGTGTGAGATGACGGGCGACGGCGGCGGCGCCGGGCGGAAACCCGACGCCTCCGGCGATCCCGACCCACGAGTGCGCCCCGGCCGACCCGCCGACGCCGACCGGATCCGCGGGCTCCAGTCGCACCTCAGGCAGCCGAGCCCGGACCTCCTGGAGTACGGCCTCGCGGTTGGCGCCGCCCGCGTGAGCGTCGCCGAGGAACGCGTCGTCGGCTACCTCCTCCCCGTGGACGCGCCGAACCGCCCGGGGCTCCACGTCGCGGAGCTCGTCGTCGCGCCCGGCTTCCGGCGCGAGGGGCGCGCCCGCGGGCTCCTCGACGCGGCGATCGCGGACGCCGACGGCCCCGTCACGCTCCAGGCCCACCCCGACAACGACGCCGCCCGCTCGCTGTACGAGTCGCTCGGCTTCGAGGTCGTCGACCGCCGACCGGACGCGTACGCCGACGGCGACGCGCTCGTGCTGCGATACGTCTCGTAAGGGGTCGGCGGCGCGCTCGTATGCGGGGACCGCAGGCACAAGGACTATTCGAGCGCCACGCCTCCGGACAGCCATGAGTGACGCCGACGCGGAGACGGGGTCGATCAAGGTCGACTTCGGCGAGGACGGGCTGGTGCCGGCGGTCGCCCAGGACGCCGACTCCGGCGAGGTGTTGATGCTCGCGTACGTCTCGCCGGAGGCGCTGGCACGTACCCGCGAGACCGGCGAGGCGCACTACTACTCCCGGTCCCGCGAAGAGATCTGGCACAAGGGAGATACCTCGGGCCATACCCAGTCGGTCCGGGAGGTCCGGGTCGACTGCGACGCCGACGCGCTGCTGTACCTCGTCGACCAGGCCGGCGGCGCCTGCCACACCGGCCACCGCTCCTGTTTCCACCGGACGGTCGACGGCGAGAACGTCGGCGAGCGCGTCTTCGACCCGGACGAGGTGTACTGACCGATGTCGGGGGAAACCGCCGGCGCCACGTCGGGAGGCGCCGAGGGCGACGAGGACGACCCCGTCCGCGGGGCCGGCGAGGCGGCCGCGCGGCTCCGGGAGCGCTACGACGAACTCCGCCGGACCGAGTCGCGGATCGACGACCATGGGCGGGACCGGGTCGAGGCGGCGGCCGACGCGTACCGCCACGCGCACCGGATCCTCGACCGATACGAGGAGGACGCGGTCGGCTCCGGCGACTTCGAGTCGTACGTCCGGTTCCGCGGCGAGTTCGGGGACGCGGTCGACGTCGACGACGACCTGCCGGCCGCCGAGGCGTTCGAGGCGGCGGACGAGGCGGTCGACAAGCGGCGCCTCTCCGATGAGGACTTCGCGACCGCCCGCGAGGCGCTGGAGCCGGCGGGGGAGTTCGTCGACCTCCTGGAGGCGTACGACGACGCGGTCGACGACTACCGGGCGGGCCGGAAAGCGGCCAAGGAGGCCCGCAAGCGGCTGGAGTCGCGGGTGGAGGAGCTCCGTGAGGTCGCCGACATGGCCGACGCGGACCTCGACGCGGACCTCGACCGCCTCCGCGGGCCGATCGATTCGTACGATGAGGCGGTGATGGAGGCGTTCCGGGAGTTCTTCAAGTCGGCGTCCGCCCGCGAGGTGTTCGACTTCCTCGACCGCGCGGACGCGACTCCCTTCGTCGACGTCGACGTGCCGCCGACCGACCTCGCGGAGTACGTCGAGACGCACGCGGCCGGCGAGGAGCCGCCCGCGACGCTGCTGGAGTACGCCGACTACACGAACTCGAAGCTCGACCACTACGTCGACGACCCGGGCGCGCTCCGCACGGCGGTCGCGGTCCACCGGACGTACCTCGAACGGCTCGACGGCGAGCCGCTGACGCTCGACTGGCCGCCGAAGCCGGGCGACGAGCTCGCCTACGAAATCGACGAGCTGGTCCCGCTCGTCGGGCGGATCGCCGACGACGACGCGGTCGCGACCCTGCGCTCGGTCCGCGAGCTCGCGCGGAGCGACGAGTACGGGCGCCTCCGCCGCGCGGCGGAGGTGCGCCACGCGCTCGACGACGGGGACCTCGCCCTGATCGAGCGCGGCGAGGCCGACGAGCGGCTCGCCGAGGCCGAGCGGACGCGCTCGGTCGTCGACGACGTGTTGAGCGAGACGGAGCGGTGAGCGGCGCGGGCGGCGACCGGATCCGCCGCCGTCGAGTGCGGATTTTTAAGCCTCGTCGCGGCGGAGCACGGGTATGACACGATTCGACGCCGCGACCGAGGACGAGCGGCTGAAGCTGTTCGCCGACGCCGCGGCCGCGCACCGCGCGCGCTCCGGCGACGTGATGACCGTCGACGTCGACCCCGACAGCGACGACACCGGTGGCGGCGAGGTCCCGCCGTGGATCCAGCTGGCGGGCACGGAGCTAATTCTCGACTGTACCGACGAGGAGCTGGAGCGGCTGAAGGCCCTGCTCTCGGAGTTCCCGGAGTTCCGCATCGACGAGCTCGTCAGCCCGGAGGAGGCCGAGGGGACGAACGCGGTCGTCACGGCGCGGTCGGACGCGAACCGCGTCGCCGGGTTCGTCGAGCGCGCCTTCCGAGAGGTGTACGAGCTCGACGCCGAGTACCGGGCGTGGGTGACGGCGATCTGAGGCGGGCGATCGGCAAAGGCGTCACCGACCGGCCGGGCGTTACCGGCCGACCCGAACGTCACCGACCGCGGGTCACTTCGCGAAGTAGCTCGTGAAGTAGCCCGAGAGGAAAGAGCTGATCGCGACCGCGAGGAGGAGGTCGGTCGTGTCGTGGTCGCCGTCGTCGGCCGCGAACCAGGTGACCGCGACGCCGATGCCGAGCGAGATCAGGCCGTTCGCCGTGTCTTCTTTGACTCCCATACCCCCCGTTGGCGGCGGAGCGACAAAACCGATGCGGCGGGTCCGGTCTCGTCCGCACCGCGGCGAGTCGGCGCGGTCGCGCTAGCGCCCTCACCGCCGCTCAGTGGAACCCGCGGTCGACGTCGTCGTCCTCGATCAGGTCGTCGAGCTCGGCGGTGAGCAGCTCCTCGGCCTCCTCGAAGGTGTCGGAGAGTTCGTCGAGCTCGTCGGGCCGTCCGTCGAACTCGTGCTCCATCGGGCCGAAGGCGGGGGAGTCGACCGCTTCCATCACGTCCTCAAAGAGGTGGTCCGGGTCGGTCGGCGCCTCGGCGTGGACTCTCAGCGTCTCGGTGAGCCGCGTCGCCATCTCCTCGGCGTGGTCCTCGTCCTCGGGCGCCGTCCGGACCGCGAACCGCCCGTCGCTGTCGGCGTCGGGCAGGAGCGGGTCCAGCCCGTCGTCGACCTTGCGGGCGACCTGCGCTCCGACGCCGCGGAGGTCGCGAGGGTTCTTCGCGTACGTCTTCAGGTGGTAGAGGCCGACGCTCGGGTGACCGAAGTAGAGGTCCTCCCCGAGGCCGCCGCGGCGGGAGCCGGCGACCGCGCGCCAGCCGTCGGGGTCGGTCGAGTCGCTCGCGACGTCCGCGAGGATGTCGTCCCAGTCTCGCACGCGCATGTCGGTCGACAGTACGGAAACGCGGGCGCAAGAGCGTGTCGGTGGCGGCGGCGCGCGCCGGAGCGGGTCGTCAGAGCGCGTGGAACGAGGGCGGTCGGCGGGACTACTGGTACGCCTGAATCCCGGTGAGGTCCTCGCCGAGGATCAGGGTGTGGATGTCGTGGGTCCCCTCGTAGGTGTAGACGGTCTCCATGTTCGCCATGTGGCGCATCGGGGAGTAGTCGGCCGTGATCCCGTTGCCGCCGAGCATCTCGCGGGCGATCCGCGACTGGTCGCGCGCCGTCCGCACGTTGTTGCGCTTGGCCATCGAGACGTGCTGTGGCCGCAGCTCCCCCGCCTCCTTGAGGTCGGCGAGCCGGTGGGCGAGCAGCTGCGCGAGCGTGATCTGCGTCGCCATCTCGGCGAGCTTCTCCTGTTGCATCTGGAAGCCGCCGATCGGCTTGCCGAACTGCTCGCGGTCCGCGGCGTACTCCCGGGCGGTCTCGAAGCAGTCCTGCGCGGCGCCGACGGCGCCCCACGCGATGCCGTAGCGGGCCTGTGTCAGACACGACAGCGGTCCCTTCATCCCCTCGACGCCGGGGAGGCGGTTCTCGGCGGGCACGCGGACGTTCTGGAGGCTGATCTCGCCCGTGATCGACGCCCGGAGGCTGAGCTTCTCGTCGATCTTGTTCGTCGTGACGCCGTCGCGGTCGGTCTCGACGAGGAACCCGCGGACGGGCGTCCCCTCCTCGCGGTGGTCCTTCGCCCACACGACCGCGACGTCCGCGATCGGGGAGTTCGTGATCCACGTCTTCGAGCCGTTCAGGACGTACTCGTCGCCGTCGGGCTCGGCCATCGTCTCCATCGCGGAGGGGTTCGACCCGTGTTCCGGCTCCGTGAGCCCGAAACAGCCGACCGCATCGCCGGTGCCGAGCCGCGGGAGCCACTCCCCTTTCTGCTCGTCGCTGCCGAACGCGTGGATCGGGTACATCACGAGGGCCCCCTGAACGCTCGCCATCGAGCGGAGTCCGGAGTCGCACGCCTCCAGCTCGCGCATCAGCAGGCCGTACGCAGTCTCGCTGACATCGGGTAAGCCGTACCCGTCGAGGTTCGGCGCGTAAAAGCCCATCTCACCCATTTTCGGGATGAGGTCCGTGGGGAACGTCCCCTCGATCCAGTGGTCGCCCATGTCCGGGACCTCCCCGTCGACGAACGAGCGCGCGGAGTCGACGAGCAGGCGCTCCTCCTCGGACAGGGTCGACTCCATGTCGAAGTAATCCAGCATACCATCGCTATCGAACCCAAGAATAAATAACCATAGTTGTGTCCGCCACCCGACCGGAGCCGCGGGCAGCGGTGGTCAGGGAGAGACGGGCGACCCCGGCGAGAGGCCTATCGGGAACGGTTCGGCACCGGTCACGCGTCCGCGTGGCACGAGTAGCCGCACGCGGACGTGGAGCCCGCCCGATCTGCGGGTCTCCCACCCGTAGTTTTGTATCGCGGTTACGAGGGGTCCCCCATGGAGTTTCCCGACCGTTCCGAGGTCGACGGGCTCATCGATCCGCAGCCCCTGCCGGAGTTCGCGCGGGTCCGGTACGAGCCGCGGGCCGAGCGCCTCGACGGGGTCGCGGAGACGGCGCGCGAAGAGCTGGACGAACTCGCGCTCGACGGCCTCGACTCGGGCGCCACCGTGGCCGTCGGGGTCGGCAGCCGCGGGATCGACCGGATCGACGAGGTCGCGGCGGCGGTCGTCGAGCGGATCGCCGAGCGCGGCTTCGAGCCCGTGGTGGTGCCGGCGATGGGGAGCCACGGCGGCGCGACTCCGGAGGGGCAACGAGAGGTGCTGGCGGCGCTCGGAGTCACCGAGGAGCGCGTCGGCGCGCCCATCGACGCGCGGATGGGAGCCGAGCGGCTGGCGACGGCGGGCGTCGGCGACGCCGACCTGCCGGTGTACTTCTCCGAGGCGGCGCTCGCGGCCGACGCCGTCGTCGTGGTGAACCGGGTGAAGGCTCACACCAACTTCACGGGGGAGATCGAGAGCGGGCTGACGAAGATGACGGTCGTCGGGCTCGGTAAGCAGCGCGGGGCGAAGTCGTTCCACTCGACGGCGCTCGCCGAGGGGTACGTCGAGACGCTGACGGCCGCGCTCGACGTGATCGAGGAGGAGACTCCCCTCGTCGGGGGAATCGCGCTCGTCGAGAACTTCGAGGAGGAGATCGGTCACCTGGAGGCCGTCCCGGCGGGGTCGTTCCTCGCCCGGGAACCGGAGCTGTTGGAGCGCGCGAACGACGAGATGCCGACGCTCCCCGTCGACGACGTGGACCTCCTGGTCGTCGACGAGATCGGGAAGGAGATATCAGGGGCGGGGATGGACACGAACGTCATCGGGCGCTACCGCGTCCTCAACGCGCCCGACCCGGAGACGCCCGACGTCGACCTCATCTACGTCCGCGGGCTCACCGAGGCGACGAAGGGGAACGGCAACGGGATCGGGCTCGCGGACCTCACCCGGCGGTCGGCCGTCGACCAACTGGACCTGAAGAAGTCGTACGCGAACGCGCTCACGAGCGGGTCGCTCGCGAAGTCGAAGCTCCCCGTCGTGGCGCCCGACGACGAGTTCGGGCTCCGGACCGCGGCGGCTGCGTTGGGGGCGTACGACCCCGAGACCGCCCGGATCGTCTGGATCCGAAACACGCAGGACCTCGGCGAGTACCGCGTCTCCGACGCCGTGGTCGACGACCTCCCGGAGGGGGCTGACGTGGTCGGCCGCGAGACGGTCGCGTTCGAGGACGGGACGGCGCGGTTCGAGGCGGCGGGCGGCGACGCATCGGGCGCCTGACGCCCAGTACGGCCGCGTCGAGCGTGTCGGTCGCTCCGCCGCTTGCCTGCAAGAAAATGTTTTCACGGCGTACGCAGGATAGGAGAGACATGGACCTACAGATCGACGGGAACGCGGCGCTCGTCACCGCATCGTCCAGCGGGCTCGGCAAGGCATCGGCGAAGGCGCTGGCGCGGGAGGGCGTCGACGTCGTCATCAAC
>NZ_NEWI01000133.1:0-7103 GCF_002135005.1 Halorubrum sp. SD612
TTGGCCGCGCAGGAACACGGGGGCGCGCGGCGCGCGCTCGACCTACGCCGTACCGCCGGCGAACTCGCCGAGCGCTCGCAGGCCGAGATCGTCGCGGAGAAACACGTTCGACAGGCGCAGGACAAGATCGAACTGGACCGCGTCGTCGAGGTCGTTCGAACCCTCCCGACCCAGAGCAAGATCGTCTTGTTCGCCGTCATCCTTCTCGAAAAGAACGGCGTTCACAACATCAACACCGGCGAGGTGTTCAACATCTACAAGCGGCTCTGCGAGGAGATCGACGCCGACGTCTTGACTCAGCGTCGGGTAACCGACCTCATCAGCGAACTCGACATGCTCGGGATCGTCAACGCCGTCGTCGTCTCGAAGGGCCGCTACGGCCGAACGAAGGAGATGGGCCTCTCCGTCCCGGTCGAGGAGACCGAGGCGGTCCTCCTGTCGGACTCGCGGCTCGGCGACATCGAGAACGCGCAGCCGTTCGTCCAAGCGCGGTTCGACAACTGAGACGGCCCCGCCGGGAACTACGCCGACCCCGATCCAGCGGAAGCTACGTCGCCAGCGCAGCCGAAACGGGCCCCGATCCAGTCGCCGGAAGGCCGCTTCCGACCGTCCGTGTTATCGCCTCGTTCAGCTCAACCTGTCCCGTCGCGATCAGGCGAATGTATCCGAGATACGGGACGCGGACCCGTGCCACCCCGTTCACCCACTCGGCTCTGACCGGGGGTGAGAGCCCGCTGGCCTGATCGTAGGCCCCGTTGTTGTCCCCGAGCGTGACGAACCCGTCGTGCGGCGCCGGGCAGTTGGCCAGCGACTCGCAGTCGACGGCGCCGTGATACTCCTCGTCGGCGCGGTCGTACCAGTTCTCGCCCTCGGTAACGTGGAACATGGCTCGGTGGATGATCGGCGATCCGGTTCGGCCCGGGGGCGTGTAGATGACCACCGAGCCGTAGGACCCGAACGTTCGGTAGTCGACCGCTTGCCCCGCCTCGTGGGTGACCACGCCCACGTCGTTCTCCGCCGCGTCCGGCGCGAGCCGGCCGGGATCGGTGACGAACACGAGATCGCCGACCCGCATGTTCGGCTCCATGCTCCCCGACTCCACGGCGACCATCGGCGGCCAGACGCCGCTGACGCCGAACAGCAGCAGCCCGACCAGCAGGACCACGGCGACGCTCGACAGCATCTCTCGTATCCACATCAGCGCGCCTTCGCGGTCGTGACGAAGCCGGTGTACCAACGACTCGTCCGCTCCGGTGTCCGGCGACGCCGACGGCGCGGATCGGCCTCCTCCGTCGACATCTTCGTCAAGGGGGGTGCCGTCGTCGGATTTGCCGGCCGGCTCCGGATCGCCCCGAGCGTCGACCGCACTCTCGCCGTCGGCGTCTCCGGTACTCGACCCGCCGGCGTCTCGACCGGCCGGGTCTCGGTCGTCCGCCTCGTCGAGAACCTCATCGCTCGGCCCGCCCGGAGCCGCCGCAGACTCGTCTTCGGGCCGTTCGTCCCGACCGGCCGACCCGTCGGTGTTCGTCGGCCGATCCCCTTCGTCCATTACGTCGCCTTTGGGAGGTTCCGTTCATAAGCTTCCGGGTCCCGCGCGCCGATTCCCCTCGGCTCGGAACGTCGAGCCCCTTCGCTCGGGACATCGACCCCAGTCGAGCGCTCCGGAACGGTTTTGCCCGAGACCCCCCTTTCGGGTATCGTGCCGCTGGAGTCGAACGCACGGATCGCGAAAGCCCTCGCGGAGCGCGGCTACAACGCCGAACGCGAGGCGGTCACGCTGCTCGCGGGCGCGACGGACCCGGCCGCCGCCATCGCGGCCGCCGTCGACCGCGCCCCCGACGACGCCCTCCGCATCACTGCCGACCACGTCCGCGAGGCGATCGCCGACGCCGACGGATCGGTCGCTTCAGCCGACGAATCCGGACAATCTCCAGTCGAAACCGAGGGGTATTCGGCGACCGGATCCGGCGGGACCGAAGCGGTCTCCGACGCCTCGTCGACCGACCCGAGCGTCTCTGCGACGGCCGACGCCTCGTCGACCGACGCCTCATCGATCGGCGCGTCGTCGACCGACACCGACCGCTCTCCCACCGCCGACCTCCGCGACCTGGAGGTCGGGAACGACATGACCGGTCGCAGCACCGGGACCGGCGAGTACGGCGACTTCGTCACGACGTTCCGCGACCGCTACGAGCGGCTCTCGAAGATCCTCCGCGGCCGCGTCAACCACCGCCCGGCGGAGGCGATCGCGGACATGCCGGGCGGCAGCGACGCCGCGATGATCGGCTTAGTCAACGACGTGCGCTCCACGAAGTCCGGCCACTGGCTGATCGAACTGGAGGACACCACCGGAACGTTCCCCGCCTTGGTGATGAAAGACAAGGGCCTCGCCGACGTCGTCGACGAGATCCTCTTAGACGAGTGCGTCGCCGTCGAAGGGACGCTCGCGGACGACGCCGGCATCCTCTTCGCGGACTCGCTCCACTTCCCCGACGTTCCCCGCACGCACCGCCCCGGCGGCGCGGACCGTCACGTTCAGGCCGCGCTGATCTCCGACGTCCACGTCGGCAGCGACGAGTTCATGGCCGACGCGTGGCACAGCTTCGCCGACTGGCTCCACACGCCCGAGGCCGACGCCGTGGAGTACCTGCTGCTCGCGGGCGACATGGTCGAGGGCGTCGGCGTCTACCCGGACCAGGACGAGGAGCTGGAGATCGTCGACATCTACGAGCAGTACGAGGCGTTCGCGGAACACCTCAAGGAGGTGCCCGCGAACACCGAGATCGTGATGATCCCGGGCAACCACGACGCGGTCCGGCTCGCCGAGCCCCAACCGGGGTTTGACGACGAGATCCGGGACATTCTGGACGTCCACGACGCCCGGATCGTCTCGAACCCGGCCACGGTCTCGGTCGAGGGCGTCGAGGTCCTGATGTACCACGGCGTGTCGCTCGACGAGGTGATCGCGGAGCTGCCCGAGGAGAAGGCGAGCTACGACGAGCCGCACAGGGCGATGTACCAGCTGCTGAAGAAGCGCCACGTCGCCCCGCAGTTCGGCGGGCACACCCGCGTCGCGCCGGAGGAGCGCGACTACCTCGTCATGGAGGACGTGCCCGACGTGTTTCACACCGGCCACGTCCACAAGCTCGGCTGGGGGAAGTACCACAACGTCCTCGCGGTCAACTCCGGCTGCTGGCAGGCCCAGACCGACTTCCAGAAGTCCGTCAACATCGACCCCGACGCCGGCTACGCGCCCATCCTCGACCTCGACACCCTCGACATGACGGTTCGGAAGTTCTCGTAGGTCGGGGCGTCAGCGCTCGATCTCCACCCGCCCGCTCGTCGCGTCGTTGAGCCGCTCCCGGAGCGCGTCGATCTCCGCCACCGGCACCCGGAGGTCGAACCGGACCCGCTCGCCGTAGTCGGCGTCGAACTCGACGCCCGTCGACTCGATCACCCCCCGGACCGTCCCCGAGTCGTCGTACTCGGTCTCGACGACGAGGCCGCGGTGCGGCCGCTCCTCGATCACCCCGGCCGCGTCGACGCCGTCCTTCACCGCGCGCGAGTAGGCGCGCGCGAGTCCGCCGACCCCGAGGTTCGTCCCGCCGTAGTACCGCGTCACCACCGCCGCGACGTTCCGGATCTCCCGCTGCTGGAGAACGTTCAGCGCGGGCTTCCCCGCGGAGCCGGTCGGCTCGCCGTCGTCCGACGAGTACTCCCTGAGCATCGGTTCCGCCCCCGGCGTGCGCTCGGACGGCTCGCCCGCGGGCACCCGGTACGCGGGCACGTTGTGGGTCGCGTCGGCGTACTCGTCGCGAACCGCCTCGACGAACGATTCCGCCGCGTCAACCGTGTCGACGGGCGCGACGTGGCCGAGGAACTCGGAGCCCTGGACCTCGAACCGCGCGGTCGCGCGCTCGGCCACCGTCCGGTACGCGTCGGTCACGGCGTCCGTTCCTCCTCAACTTCGTTCCCCTCCTTCCCGTCCGATTCCCCTTGCCGCCGTCGCTCGACCGCGACGCTCGTCGGGGGCGCGAGCCGGTAGAGGGCGAGGTAGGCGCCGACCCCGACGACCTCGACGACCGCCGCCGCGACCGCCAGCGGCTCCGCCGCGAGCGCCGCGGGTGCGTCGGTCCCGTGCCACGCGAGGAACCCGCCGAGGAACGCTCCGAGCGTTCCCGCGCCGAGCGCGTACAGCCGGCGGTACTCGCCGGCTCGCAGCGTCGCGGCGGCGACCGCGGCCGCGAGCGCGCTCCCGGCGAGGAAGAAGTAGGGGCGCGCGTCGGGCGGCGACCCGAGCCGCGGCCACGCCCACAGCAGGTGGACCGCCGCGGCGACGGCCGCGGCCTGGACGGCGATTCCGCGGAGCAGGCGCTTCTTCGGCGCGTTTCGCCCGACAGTCTCCGAGTCGGAGTCGCCGCTCATCTCGTCACCCGCGCTCACTCCCACGGGTGGTTCCCGGGCGCGTCGGGCCACAGCGGATACCAGTAGGACTCGTCGTCCTCTAAGCCGAGCTCGCCGTCGAGGACCGACTGGAGCTTGAACTCGACGCGCTGGTTCCGGTCGCTCGTCCCCCGCGGCGCGAACGGGTAGTAGGCGCCGCGCCGGAACGAGTAGATCCAGTAGACGGGGCCGTCGTCGTTCTCGAACCCGAAGACGGCCGCGAGCAGCCGCGACCCGAACCCCTCCTCGATGAACTGGTCGGCCGCGAAGTGGACGCTCGTCACCAGGTCCTCGGGGTCGTCGTCTTCGAGGACGAACCACTGGTAGCCGTGGTCGTCCTCGTGGCGGTGGAAGCCCGTGCCGGTGTCGATCTCGCCGGCCTCTAAGATGGCCTCGACGGTCTCGACCGCCTCGTCGAAGCGGGTGCTGTCCATGCCGGAGAAACACAGCGCGGCCTCGCCGCAGTGGTCGTAGCGGAGGTCCGCTTCCATCGTCATGTACGCGGTCGACATCCCGAAGAGGTCCTCGGGGTCCGCCTCGCGGGTCGCGTCGGTCTCGGCGCTCGTCCCGAGCACGGCCCGGATCGTGTCGAAGATACCCATCTGTTCTCAGCTACGTGCGGCGGGGTTTAGGGCGTTTCTCTCGGGGACCGCCGTCGCAGACCCGGTCGACCACTCCCCGTCGGCGTCCGCCGTCGGCTACTCCCCGTCGGCGTCCACCGTCGGCTACTCCCCGTCGGCGTCCACCGTCGGCTACTCCCCGTCGGCGTCCGCCGTCGGGATCTCGTCGACGTGATCGAGGTACGTCAACACGCCTCTGACGTTCAGGCTCGCGTTCGCCCGCGCGCGCTCGGCGTTCCAGTAGTCGACGTCGCGGCTCGCCGCCTCGAAGTGTTCGACGACCGCGTCGTCCTCGCCGAGCTCCGCGCGCCTCTGACGGATCGCCTCCACCCATTCGACGTACGCCCGCTTCGCCTCGCCGATCAGCTCCGGCTCGTAGCGCCGCGGTCCGAAGTGCCCGAAGCAGAGCGTGTCCGGGTCGAGATCCTCGATCAGTCGGAGGTCGTCGAGGCACTGCTCTAGTTCGAACTGCGGCGGCGGAGTCGTCGGCACCACGTCGTCGACCTCGGGGACGTAGATCCCCGCGGCGTCGGCGGTGAACACGACCCCCGCGTCGGGCTCGTGGTAGACCGCGTGGTGGGGGGCGTGGCCGGGCGCGTCGCGGACGACCAGCTCCCGGTCGCCCAGATCGATCCGGTCCCCGTCGGCGACGCCCTCGATTCGGTCGTCCGGGACCGGCCGCGGCTCCGCGTAGTGCTCCGACTGCTCCTCGACCGCCGACTTGGTGCCCGCGACGAGCGCTCCGGGGTCGACGAGGTGTCTGACCCCCTTCTCGGGCACCCGCACCGCCGCGTTCGGATAGCGCTCGGCGAGGTAGCCCGCCCCGCCCGCGTGGTCGAGGTGGGCGTGGGTGGGGAGTATCCACGCGAGCTCCTCGCGGCCGATCCCGATCTCTTCGACCGTCTCGAACAGGGCCTCGCGGTTCGCCCCCGTCCCGGTGTCTATCACGATGGGCCGCTCGGCGTCGTACACGTACACGGCCCCGTACTCGTCGGTGTCGAACATGCCGGTGTCGTGGACGTACAGGTCCTCGACGCCGCGGACCGGTTCGAACTCGCCAGCGCGCATACCGGACGAGGATCCCGGGGGTACTTCTAGCGATCGGTCCCGACATCGCCCGCGGCGCGTCCGGCCCCCGCTCCCGGGCTTCGGCCCGCCGTCCGACCGCCGAACGGGACGGGGCTTATGGTCGCGCCGCCCGTTGGGACGGTATGCGAGTGCTCGTCACCGGCGCGACCGGGTTCGTCGGGAGCCGGCTCGTCCCGACGCTCCGCGAGCGCGGCCACGACGTGGTCGCGCTCGTCCGCGACGCCGACGGCTACGACGCGCCCGAGGGCGTCGCCGTCGTCGAGGGCGACCTCTTGGAGCCCGACACGCTCCCGCCCGCGTTCGAACTCGACGGCGAGACGGTCGACGCCGCGTACTACCTCGTCCACTCGATGGACGGCGGCCCGGGCTACGAGGAGCGCGACCGGAACTGCGCGCGGAACTTCGTCGCGGCCGCGTCGGACGCGGGGGTCGACCGCGTCGTCTACCTCGGCGGGCTCGGCGAGGACCGCGACGAGCTCTCCGAACACCTCCGCTCCCGGCGCGAAGTCGAGCGCATCCTCGGCGACGGCGACCCGGCGCTCACGACGCTCCGGGCCGCGATCATCATCGGCGCCGGCAGCGCCAGCTTCGAGGTGGTCGCCGGGCTCGCGCGGCGCCTCCCGGTGATGGTCACGCCGAAGTGGGTCGACACGCTGTGTCAGCCGATCGCGGTGGCCGACGTGGTCGCGTACCTCGCCGGCGTGCTCGACGTCCCCGAGACCGCCGGCGAGACGTTCGAGATCGGCGGCCCGGAGGTGTTGACGTACGCCGAGATCCTCCGGCGGACCAGGCGGCAGCTCGGCGGCGCGCTCCGGATCGTCAGGGTCCCGGTGTTGAGTCCGGGCCTGTCCGCCCGCTGGCTCCGGCTCGTCACCGACGTGCACCACTACCTCGTCCCCTCGCTGCTCGAGGGCCCCCGCCACACCCTGACTGTCGCGGACCACCCGCCCC
>NZ_NEWI01000134.1:0-7038 GCF_002135005.1 Halorubrum sp. SD612
TCGTCGCCGAAGGCGCGGGGAGCGTCGCCGAGATCAACCTCCACGACCGCGACCTCGCGAACGTCGAGTGCGCCCGGTTCGCGGACGCGGATGTCCTGATCGCGGTCGACATCGAGCGCGGCGGCGCCTTCGCGAGCCTCTACGGGACCCTCGAACTGCTCCCCGACGACCTCCGCGAGCGCGTGTGCGGCGCCGTGATCACGAAGTTCCGCGGCGACCCCGACCTCCTCGAACCGGGCATCGCCGAGATCGAGGAGCGCACCGGCGTCCCGGTCGTCGGCGTCGTCCCGCACGACGACCCGGGGCTCCCGGCGGAGGACAGCCTCTCGCTGCCGGACGCGTCGGCGACGGAAGGCGGCGGAGGCGAGACGGAAGCCGTCCTCGGCGACGACGACGGCGTCCCCGACGAGGCGAGCGTTCGGATCGGGGTTCCGCGGCTCCCGCGCATCTCCAACTTCACCGACCTCGAACCGCTGGCGCGCGAGCCCGGCGTCCGGGTCGCCTACCTCCCCCTCGACGCCGCGCTCGACGGGGTCGACGCGGTCGTCCTGCCGGGGTCGAAGAACACCGTCGACGACCTGCTCGCGCTGCGGGAGGCGGGCTTCGACGAGCGCCTCCGCGCGTTCGGCGGCCCTGTCGTCGGCGTCTGCGGCGGCTACCAGCTGCTCGGCGAGCGCCTCCTCGGCGCCGACGTCGAGGGCGTCGGCGACCGCGAGGCGGTTCCGGGGGTCGGACTCCTCCCCATCGAGACCGAGTTCTCGACGGAGAAGCGCGTCGAGCGCGTGACGTGCGCGGTCGACGGCGTCGGTCCGATCGCGGGCGCCGCGGGGCGCGCGGCCGGCTACGAGATCCGCGCGGGACGGACGCGGCTCCTCGACGGTGACGACGACGACGGGCGGGAGACCTCGCTCGCGGTCGGGCCGCTGGGCGCCGAGAGCGTCGCCACCGACCGCGTCCTCGGCACGTACCTCCACGGGCTCTTCGAGTCGGAGAGCGTCCGCGACGCCTTCGTCGAGACGGCGTTCGCGGGCGCGGGGCGGACGCGCCCGGACGCGGCGGCCGCCGACCGGTCGCCGTACGAGCGCGCGGCCGACCTCGTCGCGGCCCACGTCGACCTGACCGCGGCCGGGCTCGGCGGTCTCGCCGGGCCGGCGGAGTGAGACGGCGACCGGATCCGGATGCGGAAGGTATATTGTCATAAACAGCCAATACTGTCGCATGAGCGACGCAGCCGACGCGAACGAACCGACGGGCGACGACGCGAAGACGGAACGCGAGCGCATCCGCGAACGGAAACGGCGGGAGCTCGAAGCGCGGCTCGACGAGGGGGAATCGCTCGACGAGGCCGCCGGGACCGACGCCGGCGACGACGGCGGGGCGGCGACTCCGACCGAGCCGGTCCACGTGAACGGGCTGGACGAGCTCCAGCGGACGGTCGACGAAAACGACGTCGTCCTCGTGGACTGTTACGCCGACTGGTGCGGCCCCTGTCAGATGATGGAGCCGACGGTCGAGGCGCTCGCGGCCGAGACCGACGCCGCGGTCGCGAAGGTCGACGTGGACGCCAATCAGGCGGTCGCACAGCAGCTGGGCGCGCGCAGCATCCCGACGCTCGTCCTGTACGCGGGCGGCGAGGCGGTCGACCGGTTCGTCGGCGCGCAGGACCGCGCGACGCTCGAGTCCGCGATCGACGAGCACGCCGCCTGAGACGGGGGAGCCGTCAGTTCTCGGCGAGCGTCTCTTCGAGGAGCTTCCGCTGTGCCGTCGCGAGGTGTTCGGCGAACGTCGAGGGGGAGATGTCGAGCGCGTCGGCGACCGCGCTCGCGTTGGCGTCGCGGGGGCGCTCGAAGTAGCCCATGCGGTAGGCGGTCCGCAACACCTCGCACTGGCGGTCGGTGAGCCGCCCGCGGTCGACGAGGGTCCGGTCCGACACCCCGTCGCCGCGCGACGCGCCGTGGACGAGGTAGCGGACCTCGACGCGCTCCGCCGTCCCGTCGAGCGCCGAGACGACGTCGCGGAGGCGGTCGAGGTCGGGGAGGTGAAGCGTGAGAACGAGGACGCCGTCCTCGGCGCGCGCGTCCGCGATCGGGCAGTCGAGCTCCTCGATGATCCGGCAGGCGCACCGTCCGTCGCGCGGGCGGTCGTACCGGTACACCCGCTCGTCGCCGAGGTCGACGACCGAGGTGGGCGTCGGGACCCCCTCCATGGCGTCGACCGCGTCCGGGTCGCGGGCGCGGAACTCCTCGGTGTGCGTGTCGCCCGCGTGCGTCCAGCTGACGCCGGTAATCGGGCCGTCGTGGGCGGTCGACGCGTCGACGACCGGACAGTTCTCCGTCCCGTGGATCGCGACGCCCGCCCGGACGCCGTCCGGCGCGGCGTCCGCGCCGCCGTCGGCCGACCTCCCTTCGGTTCCCATCGAGTCGGCGTTGGGACGACGGACACAAAGGCCTGATCCCCGACGGCGGGGACGCTCTCTCGGGCCTCACCGAGAACACCCGCAATACTGAGGGCCGATCGGTATCGGTTCCCGGTCCGGAGTCGCGGCCGTGAACCGAGCGATCCACGCGGTCGGAGCGGTGGCCCTGGCCGGCGCCGGGGCCGGGATGAGCGTCGCGGCGGCCGCCGGGCTGGCGACCGGGGTCGGCGGCGGGCCGGACCGGTTGCTGGGAGCGGTCGTCCTCGCGGTCGCCGCCGCGAGCATCGGATACACCGCCGCGACGGAGGCCCGGTACGCGCTCCGGACGGACGGCTTCGGCGTCACGCGAGTCGACCTCGGCAACGCGACCGCCGTGGCCGCGGCGGCACCGGTCACGTACGCCCTCTCGGTTCGGGTGGGCGTCGGCGCCGTCGTGGCGTCCGCGCTCGTCGGGCTCTGCGCGCACCTCCTGACGGAGACGTACGCCGCCCCCGCGTACTGCGGCTCGTTCGTCGGGATGGCGACCCCGGCGGCCGGCGCCGACCTCGGGTCGGTGGCCGCCGCGGGTGCCGCGGCCGCCGTCGTCTTCGTCCTCGCCAAGCGGGCGTTCAACGGGTTCGGCGGGAAGCTCGGGACCACCGCGTTCGTCGGCTGCCTGTCGGTGGCGGCGGTCGGCGGGCTAGCTCCCGGGACGGGGGCAGTCCCGGGGCCGACCGTCGCCGCCGGGCTCGTCGCCGCGGCGGCCGTCGCCGCCGTCGTCACGTTCCTCGTGAGCGTCCGGCTCGGCCGCGGCCCGGTCGTCGCCTCCGCCGTCGTCGGCCTCGTCGCCGGCGTCGTCTGCCCGCCGCTGTTCGCCGCTGGCGACGCGGTCGCGGCGGTCGCCTTCTGCGCGTCGTTCGCCGGGATGGCGACGCCGGAGCGGATCCCGGGCCCCGGCGCGATGCTGCTGGCCGGCGGAGTCGCCGGCGTCGCCTTCGTCGGGGCGGCGCCGTACTTCGTCGGGTTCGGCGGGAAGCTCGGCACGATCGCGTTCGCGGCCTGCCTCGTGACCGCGGGGGGCCTGTCGCTCGGCCGCATCCTCGCGCCGGTCGGCGGCGGCGCCGTGACGGGGTGACGCGCGCGGTCGGCGGGCGCGCGGCCGGCGGCGGGGCGGTACGTCCGCCGGTCGCGGGGCGGTCGAACCGCACCCCGGCGCGCGGCGGGTCTATTTAAAACACCACGCAGCTCCGGTGGCATCTGGAGGGTCGTGGAAGCCCTGCGTCGATCCGATGACCGACCCGACCGAGACGGCCGAGCGGAGCTTCGAGTCGAACCCGACCGTCTGTCCGTTCTGCGGCGTCGGCTGTAGCGTCGAGTACGCCGGTCGCGGCAGCGCGACGGGCGTCGAGGGGCCGGTGAACGACCGCAGAGAGATCTGTCCGAAGGGCGCGGCCGCGTTCGACGTGGTCGACAACGACGACCGCCTGACCGAGCCGCTGGTCAGGCACGACGGGCGGTTCGTCACGGCGCCGTGGGAGGAGGCGCTCGACCGCGTCGCGAGCGGTATCGGCCGCGTGGTCGACGATCACGGCCCGGACGCGGTCCAGTTCTTCGCCTCCTCGAACTGTACGAACGAGGAGAACTACGTGCTCCAGAAGCTCGCGCGCGTCCTCGGGACGAACAACGTGGACAACTGCGCGCGGCTCTGTCACGCCTCGACGGTCGCCGCGATGAGCGAGCGGTTCGGCGCGGGCGCGATGACGAACACCTTAGACGACCTCGGCGAGGCGGACTGTATCTTCGTCAACGGGGCGAACCCGGCCGAGCAGCACCCCGTGGCGTTCCGCTCGTACGTGCTCCCGGCGGTCCGCGACGGCGCGACGCTGGTCCACGTCGACCCGCGCGCGAACGACACGACCGAGGCGGCGGACGTCCACCTCCCGCTGCGACCCGGCACCGACATCGAGCTGCTGAACGCGATCGCGGCGGTACTCGTCCGGGAGGACCTCGTCGACGAGGCGTTCCTCGCGGAGCGCGCGACCGGGTTCGACCGGCTGCGCGAGCACCTCGCCGACGTCGACGTGGCCGCGAACGCCGAGGCGGCCGGCGTCGAGCCGGAGGCGGTCCGCGAGGCGGCGCGCGCGTACGGCGAGGCGGACCGCGCCGCGATCGTGACGGGGATGGGGACGAGCCAACACCGCTGCGGCACCGACAACGTCCACGCCCTGCTCAACCTCGCGCTGCTGACCGGCAACGTCGGCCGCCCCGGGACGGGCGTGAACCCCCTGCGGGGCCAGAACAACGTCCAAGGGGCGAGCGACGTGGGCGGCCTCCCCGGCGTGCTCCCCGGCTACGAGTCGGTGACGGACCCGGACGCCCGCGAGCGCGTCGCCGACGAGTGGGGGGTCGAGCCGCCGGCGGAGCCCGGCCTCACCGAGGTGGAGGCGACCCATCGCTTCGGCGACGAGGTGCGCGCGGCGGTCGTCTTCGGCGAGAACCCGGCGGTCACCGAGCCGAACGCGACCGCGGTCGCGTCGGCGTTCGACGAGCTCGACTTCTGCGTGGTGATCGACCTGTTCGAGACGCGGACGGCGGCGCACGCGGACGTGGTCCTCCCCGGGAGCGCGTGGGCCGAGAAGTCCGGCACCGTGACGAACACCGACCGGCGCGTGATGCGGATGCGGCCGAACGCCGACCTGCCGGGGAACGCGCGGCGCGACTTCGAGATCCTCGCCGGCCTCGGCCGGCGGCTCACGGACCGGCCCGAGGCGTTCGACTACGTCGGACCGGAAGGCGCTTTCGACGAGCTGACCCGCGTCGCACCGATATACGAGGGGATGAGCTACGAGGGGATCGGCGACGGCTACCAGCGGTGGCCGTTCGACGCCGACGCGGGGCGCGGCGCGGAGGTGCTCCACGCCGAGGCGTTCGCGACCGGCGACCGGACCGCTCCGCTCGCGGTCGTCGACCCGGTCCCGCCCGCAGACGACCTCGACGGGGGCGAGCTCACCCTGACGACCGGCCGCGTGCTCCAACACTTCAACAGCGGCGCGCTCAGCCGGCGCTCGGAGCGGCTCAGCGCGATGCGCGGGGAGGACGCCCTCCAGATCCACCCGGACGACGCCGCCGAGCGCGGGATCGACGACGGCGACCGCGTGACCGTCTCGAACGAGCGCGGGAGCGTCGAGGTCGCGGCCGACGTCACGCCGGCGGTCCGCGAGGGCGTCGCGTTCTGTACGTTCCACTACGCGGAGCCGCTCGCGAACGCCCTCACCGGCGACGCGCTCGACCCGGCGGCGAAGATCCCCGAGTTCAAGCACTCGGCGGTCGCGGTCGAGCCGGCCGCGGAGGGCGACGCGGCCGCGGAGGGCGACGCGGCCGGCGCCGACTGAACCGCCGTCGACGCCGCGCGGTCGCTCGTCGGGTCCGCCCGCGCGCGGTTCCGGTATCACTCGTGAGACGCGGGAGTTACGGTTTATAAGATCGCAGCGGAGAGGCGCCGATATGGCTACATCGGGAGAGTACGGGCGAGGCGACTTCGGCCGGGGCGGTTTGAACGACGGGCTCGACGTCGACGAACTGGTCGACGGTATCGGGCTCGACGCCGACGAGATCGCGTGGCGGAAGGAGTTCGTCGGCTTCGACGCGGAGGACGAGCGTCGGCTGAGCCGGTACGAGGACGCGTTCGCGGAGAACGCGGAGCGGATCGCGGACGACTTCTACGAGAACCTCACCGACCACGAGCAGACGGTCGACGTGATCGGGCGGTCGGAGAAGGGGCTCGAACAGCTCAAGCGGACCCAGTCGGCGTACCTCGTCACGCTCGCGGAGGGCGACTACGGCGAGGAGTACTTCGAGGACCGCGCGCGGATCGGGAAGATCCACGACATGCTGGGGATGCCGATGAAACACTACCTCGGTCAGTACGGCGTGTACTACGACCTCATCCTCCCGCTCATCGGCGACCGCCTCGTCGACTCACTCACGGACCGGCTGGCCCCCGACGGCGCCGACGCGGAGGTCGACGACGCGACCGCGGCGGCGGTCGAGGAAGAGGTCGACGACGCGATCGAGGACCTGCTCTCCGTCCTCCGGATCGTCAACCTCGACACGCAGGTCGTCACGGACACGTACATCCAGTCGTACAGCGAGAAGCTCACGGAGGCGGTCGAACGGAACGAGCGGCTGATGGCGGAGGTCGAAGCCGAGGTCGAAGCACCGCTCGCCGACCTCCGGGAGTCGGCGGGCGGCGTCGCCGACAGCGCCGCCGAGGTCGGCGACGCGGCCGAGGACCAGTCGGAGCGGGTCGCCGAGATCTCCTCCGAGGTGGCGAACCTCTCGGCGACGGTCGAGGAGGTGGCGTCGACCGCCGACGAGGTCGAGCGGACGAGCGGGCGGGCGGAGACGCTCGCCGAGGACGGCCGAGACGCCGCCGCCGACGCCGCGTCGGCCATGGACGACATCGGCGACGCCGTCGACGAGGTGGCGGCCGACGTCGAGGCGCTCCAGGAGCGCGTCGAGGAGATCGACGAGTTCGTCGACGCGATCAACGGCATCGCCGACCAGACGAACCTGCTCGCCCTGAACGCCTCGATCGAGGCGTTCAGGGCGAGCAGGTTCGTCTGGTCGGCGATGCCGTTGAT
>NZ_NEWI01000135.1:0-7020 GCF_002135005.1 Halorubrum sp. SD612
GCGTCCAGACGTTCGAGAAGACGGGCGCGAAGTCGAACCGGCCGCCCTCGCCGTTGACCGCGGCGACGAGCCGGTTCACGACGCCGTTGGCCGCGTACGCCCAGACGAGGACGATCACCGACAGCGAGGGCCGCCCGAACACCGCGTCGAGCAGCCGCGGCTCGACGAGCACCGACGTCCGGACCGACGGCACCTACGTGAGCACGTACACTCCCGCGAGCGCGGCGGTGACGACGAGCGGGGCGCGGAGCGACGAGAGGACGATGTCGTCGTAGCCGGTGTCCGTGTGCGAGACGTAGCGGCGGGCGACCCGGAGGACGACGAACTCCATGGCCAAGGCGCCGACGACCGAGACGACGAGGACCGCCACCGTCGCCTCCAGCGCGGAGAACCCCTCAAACAGCGTCAGCGGCGACGGAAACATACCGTCCCGAGGCGGCTCCGCGAGATAACCGTTGCTACCCGCCGAATTGCGGGCGCGCCGCTACTCGAACCGCTTCCGGACGCTCTCCGCGTGCGCCTCCAACCCCTCCGCCTCGGCGAGCGAGGTGATCGTCTCCGAGAGGTCGTCGAGCGCGTCGCGGTCGAGGCGCTGGACCGTCGACGACCGGAGGAACGTGTCCACGGAGAGCCCGCCGTAGCGCTTCGCGCCGCCGTTCGTCGGCAGTACGTGGTTCGTCCCGGCCGCGTAGTCGCCCGCGGCGACCGGCGAGTGCGGGCCGAGGAAGACGGAGCCGGCGTTGGTGATCCGGTCGAGGAGCGCCTCGTCGTCGTCGGCCACGATCGAGAGGTGTTCGGCGGCGTACTCCTCGGCGAACAGCACGGCCTCGGGCATCGACCGCGCGTGGAGCACGCCGGAGGCCTCGTTGTCGAGCGCGGCCCGGATCGTCTCCTCGCGCTCGCGCTCGGCCGCCTGCGCCTCAACCGCGTCGGCGACCGCCGCGGCGAGGTCGGCGTCATCCGTGACCGCGACCACGGAGGCGTTCGGGTCGTGTTCGGCCTGCGCGACGAGGTCGGCCGCCACGAGGGCGGGGTCCGCCGTCTCGTCCGCGAGGACAAGAACCTCGCTCGGGCCGGCGAGGAAGTCGATTTCGGCGTCGCCTTGGACGATCGACTTCGCAGCCGTGACCCACTTGTTCCCGGGGCCCACGATCTTCTGGACCCGCGTCACCGTTTCCGTGCCGTAGGCGAGCGCGGCGACGGCCTGCGCGCCGCCGACCTGGTACACCGCGTCGGCCCCCGCCTCGTGGATCGCCGCGAGGGTGACCGGGTTCAGATCCGCCGCCGGCGGCGTGGCGACCGCGACGTGGTCGACGCCGGCGACGACCGCGGGGATGATCCCCATCAGCGCGCTGGAGGGGTACGCGGCCGCGCCGCCGGGCACGTACACGCCGACCCGGTCGATCGGACGGAACCGCCGCCCCAGCTCCCGGCCGCCGAAGTCGTCGCGCCAGTCCTCCGGGCGCTGCCGCTCGTGGAACTCGCGGACGTTCGCCGCGGCCTCGCGGACGGCGTTGAGGACCGGGTCGTCCGCGTCGGCCAGCTCGTCGTGCGCCCGCGCCGCGTCGTCCGTCACGTCGATGTTGCCGACGGCGACCCCGTCGAACTCCTCGGCGAACTCGCGGACCGCGACGTCGCCCTCCTCGCGGACCCGCTCGACGATCTCCCGCACGTCTTCGCGGACCCCCTCGACGCCGGCGTCGCGCTCGAAGAAGGCGCGGCGCTCGGCCGGCGAGAGGTCCGCGACGGTTCGTACGTCCATACGCTTCGTGGGGGTCGACGCGGCAAGGGCGTTCCGACTCGGGCGGCGCTGGCGGTGCCACGGCCGACCGGACGAGGCGGGCCGTCGCCGCTCACGTCAGCGGGCGGATACCCGTCAGATCGAGGAGGGCGAGGACGACGAGACCGGCGAGCAGCCCGGCCGCCGCGAAGAGGACGGGCGCCGACGCGGCGACGGCGACCCCGTAGGGCGCCACCAGTCGGGTCGTGCCGCGGATGAGGAAGGAGACGAACACGAGACCGAACGCGGCGAAGGCGAGGGCGACGAACCGGGAGCGGTCCACGGGCGCTCAGTCCGTCTGGGGAACGCCCGTGCCGTGGGGTCCGTGGCCGTGGGACTCGCGGCTGGGGTCGAAATCGGTACACATGTCGTAGAACACCGCCTCGGGGTCGCGGTTCCACTGCCACTTCCAGCGGGTGCGGACCAGCAGCGACAGCTTCCGGGTGAGCGACAGCTCCGGGGTCGTCGAGACGGTGTCGTACCCGAGGTTCCGGATGAGGCGGTGGTGGTCGACGTACAGCACCGCCGCGAGCAGCACCGCGAGCTGGCAGTCCTCGGGGAGGTACTTGATCCCCGCGACGCCCTCCTCGTAGAGGCGCTCCGTGCGGGCCATCTCCTCGCGGATCGCGGCCGCGACATCCTCGTCGAACTCCAAGTCGAGGATCTGCTGCTCGCTCACGCCGTGGCGCCGCAGGGTCTCGAGGGGGAGGTAGATCCGGTCGCGCTCGACGACGTCCTCGCGGACGTCCCGGAGGAAGTTCGTCATCTGGAACGCCTCGCCGAGCTTCGTGGCGTGCGGGAGCGCCTCGGCCTCCTCCTCCGGATCGAGGTCCATGATCGACGTCATCATCCGCCCGACGGCGGCGGCGGAGCCGTCCATGTACGCCTCTAGGTCCGCGTAGGTTTCGTAGCGGTCGGTGTCGATGTCGCTCTCCATCGCGTCCACGAACGAGTGAACGTCCGCGTCGGCGATGCCGTTCCGCTCGCGCACCTCGGAGAACGCCTCCAACACGGGGTCGTCGGTCGGCTCCTCGCCGAGCGCGGCCGCCCGGAGCCGGTCGAGTTCGGCCCGCTGCTCGGCGGGCGGCGCCGTGTCTTCGGCGTCGACGACCTCGTCGGCGATCCGGAAGAATCCGTACAGCACGTACGTCGGGTGACGAATCCGCTGCGGCAGTAGCCGGGTGGCGACGTGGAAGGTCTTCCCGGTGCGGCGCTGGATCCGCTTGCTCCGGGCAACCTGCTTTTGCTCTACCATGCTGACCTCGGTGGGTCGGCAAGGAGGGTCACGTACGGGTCGCCCATCATAAAAGAAAGGTCGGCCTCCAAGAACATAACAGTTCGCACGACACAGTTCGGGTGCCGATCGACCCCGGCCGTGCCGGCGATCGACGCGGCGCGCGGCGCGACCGACGGCTCAGTAGAACGTGTCGCTACAGTCGTAGACGACGCCGTGCGCCGGACAGACGTACTTACAGTGCCGGTGGTACATCGGGGTCTCGCAGACCGGACACGGGCGACCGCCGTCGTCCGCGGGGGCATCGCTCACGGCGGACACACGCGGTCGAGAGGCAAAACCCTATCCACCGTTCACCGCGTCGAGATACCTGACCAGTCAGTCGTCGAGGGCGCCCCGGAAGCGAGTTACTCGTCCGCCAGTCGGTCGTACACCGAGCGAGCGACCGTCTCCTCGTCGAACGGGAGGGTTAACACGCCCCCCCACTCGGAGCCGGTGAGCGCCCCCACCGTCTCCCCGTCGAGTTCGACGCGCCGCACCTCGGTCCCGTCGAGCGTCATCGACACCACGAACGCCGCCGGGTCGTCGGTCGCCCCCGCCTCGTCGAGGCGGCTCCGGAACGACTCGATCCCCGCCTCGGAGAGCACGACCTGGACGAGGTACTCGCCGTCTTGGGAGAAGACGCCCTTGACGCGGTCGAGGTCGCTCGCGTCGAACAGCAGCGCGTCGGTCCCGTCGTCGCCGGTCGCCCGCGCGACGAACGGCGCGTCGGGATCGACGCCGGCCGACGAGGGACCGGACCCGCCCCCTCCGTCGGCGGACGCGCCGCCCGTCGGTCCCGGACCGTCGCCGCCGATGCCGCCGGCCGCCTCGCCGTCCGTCACCGCCGTCGCGCCCGCGAAGCCGACGGCGCCGACCGCACAGACCGCGCCGAGGCCGCCGAGCACGCCCCGTCGAGAGATGTCCATACCCTGCGGTTTCGGCGAGCGGTAAAAAGGATTACACGCCGATTTCCGCGCGCGATAATTACGGAAATCCGGAACGTTCGACATCCGGAACGCTCGCCGCCGGTTACTCGGCGGCGAAGGCGACCTCGTCGCGGGTCGCCGTCTCGCCGAACAGCCACTCGGCGTGGTCGACCGCGTACTGGCGGTGGTCCTCGGTGATGTAGCCGAGCGCGTCCTCGACGACGACCGGACGGTAGTCTCGGAGGCCCGCGCTCCCGGCCGTGTGGAGGACGCAGACGTTCGCGAGCGTGCCGCAGATCAGCAGGTCGTCGATGCCGTGCGCGTCGAGGTACCCCTCCAAGTCCGTCCGGTAGAAGGCGTCGTAGGTGTGCTTCTCGACGACGTGGTCGTCGTCGCGCACGTCGAGGTCGGCGACGAGTTCGGCGTCCCACGACCCCTCGACGACGTGTTCGCCCCACCGGTCGAACTCGTCGTAGTAGTGGGTCTCGTCGAACTGCTCGGGCGGGTGGACGTCGCGGGTGTAGACCACGCTCGCGCCGGCCTCCCGGGCGCGGTCGACGAGCGTCGTCACCGGCTCGACCGCCGCCTCGCTCGGCTCGGCGTAGAGGCTCCCGTCCGGGTGACAGAACCCGTTTTGCATGTCGACGACGACCACCGCGGTTGCTGTCGGATCGAACGCCATACCGGCGGTTAGCGCGCAGGGGGCAAAAACCGTCGTCCGTTCCGCGGGGTCCGCGCGGCGATCCGCCGACACGGCAGGAAAAAATCCGCCGGCCGCGGCGCCGAAGGAACCGACAAACTACTTACCGGGGCGGCCGATAAATCTCGTATGCGACGGGTTCTCAGCCCCTCGACCGCGGCCGCGATCGTTGCCGCGGTCGCCGTCCTGTGTGTCGCCTTCACCGCCGGCGTCGCCGCCGCCCCCGACGCCGGCGCGGTCCCCGCCGAGTCGGCCGGGAACGGCCCCGTGACGTCCGACGCCGTGCCCTCCGCGTCGGCCGAGGAGTGCGGTCCTGGTGACGGCACCGAACTGGTGGGCTGTTGGAACGGGACCCACTACGAGGAGTCGGTCGACTTCGCGGAGACCGACGGACTCAACGAGACGCAGTTGGCGGCGCTGACGGACCTGACGATGGCGCGCGTCGAACACGTCCGTCAGCGCCCCTTCCGGGAGGACGTGCCGGTCGAGACGGTCTCCCGGAGCGAGTACCTCAACGACACGGCGAGCGGGAACGGCTCCGAGGCGTTCCGGCGCTGGAACGACCAGGTGTGGGAGGCGCTGTTCGTCGTCGGCGACGACGCGAACGCCAACAGCGAGATCGACTCGGTGTTCGGCGGCGCGGTCTCTGGCTTCTACTCGCCGACGGCGGACCAGATCGTCATCGTCGTCCCCGACGGGGAGTCGCCGGATATCGACCCCTCCACGCTCGCGCACGAGCTCCTCCACGCGATGCAAGACCAGTACCACGACCTCACCGACCCGCGCTACGTCGGCGCGACGCAGGACGGCGACCTCGCGGTCGACGGGATCGTCGAGGGGGAGGCGGTCCACGTCGAGGAGCGGTACGCCGCCCGCTGCGCCGACAACTGGACCTGCGCCGAGCCGCCCGAGAGCGGCGGGGGCGGCGGCGACGTGCCCGACTTCAACTTCGGCATTCTCCAGACCGTCCTCCAGCCGTACGGCGACGGCGCGCTGTACGTCCGCGAGCTGCGCGACGGGGGGGGCTGGGCCGCCGTCAACGAGACGATGAACGACCCGCCGGCGTCGACGGCTGAGGGCATCCACCGGGACCCCGACTACGAGGAGCGCAACGTGAGCTTCGAGGACGCCGCGACCGGCGGGTGGGAGACGTACGCGGACCAGGGGGTCGACGGCGCGGGGACAGCGGGCGAGGCGTCGATGTTCGTGATGTTCTGGTACCAGAGCGCCGGGGTGCGGTTCGACGGCGGATACGAGTATTCGGTGCTCGAGCCGGACCGGTCCCCCGCGGAGAACTACAACGTCCACTTCCGCACCGGCGCGGAGCTCCAAACCCGGGGACTGTACAACTACGCGCACCCCGTGACCGAGGGGTGGGCCGGCGACGAGCTGTACCCCTACCGGAACGGCGAGCGCGACGGCTACGTCTGGGCGACCGAGTGGCAGACCGAGGGCGACGCCGCGGCGTTCCGCGACGCCTACGTGCGGATGCTGACCGCGCACGGCGACGGCGACTACGCCGAGGGGACCGTGTACGAGATCGGCGAGGAGAGCGACTTCCCCGGCGCGTACGGCGTCGAGCGCGACGGGACGAGCGTGACGATCACCCACGCGCCCTCGCCGGCGGGCGTCCTCGAACTCCGGCCGGACGCCGACCTCGAGCTCCCGGACGCGGGTGACGGGGCCGACGGCGACGGCGGTGACGGCGGAAGCGACAGCGGCGACGACGGCGACGTGAGCGACGGAACCGACGGCGCCGACGGGGCGAACGGGAGCGACGACGGGAACGGGAGCGACGACGGGAACGGGAGCGACGACGGGAACGAGAGCGACGACGGGAACGAGAGCGGCGACACCGCCGGCAGCACTCCCGGATTCGGGGTCGCGGCGACGCTCGTCGCCGTTATGGCGGCGCTCGGGCTGTTCGCACGGCGATCCACGTGAACTGATCCGCCGGGGATCGTCGCGCGCTCGCCGCGACACGGTGGCTTTTCGTCTCCGCGCCCGAACCGTCGAGCATGAGCGAGTTCGACATCGTCGACGCGGCCGCGATCCGGGAGGGCCGCGCGACCGACGCGTACTTCGAGCGGACCGAGGCGGCGCTGGAGGCGGCGGGGCGGAACCCGCGCGTCGTCGCCGAGGTGACCGCGGACCAGTTCCCGGACGGGGAGTTCGAGCTGTTCGCCGGCCTCGGCGACGCCGTCGAGCTGCTGGCCGGACGCGGCGTCGACGTCGACGCGATCCCGGAGGGGCGGCTGTTCGACGGCGGGCCGGTGATGCGGATCGAGGGGCCGTACGCGGCGTTCGCGCGGCTGGAGACGTCGCTGCTCGGCTTCCT
>NZ_NEWI01000136.1:0-6899 GCF_002135005.1 Halorubrum sp. SD612
CGGAGTCGTCGGAGCGGGCGTGGGCGGCCTCTCCGCGGCGGCGTACCTCGCGGCCGCCGGCGCGGAGGTGACGGTGTACGAGCGCGCCGAGCGCGTCGGCGGGGTCGCCGGTCGGATCGAACTCGACGGGTTCCGGTTCGACACCGGGCCGTCGTGGTACCTCCTTCCGGACCTGTTCGACCGGTTCTTCGACGACTTCGGTCGGTCGACCGAGGAGTTCTACGACTTGACGCGGCTCGACCCCCACTACCGCGTCTTCTGGGACGACGGCGACAGCGCCGACGTGCCCGCCGACCCCGACGCGGCCGCCGAGCTGTTCGAGTCGTACGAGGCGAGCGCTGGCGAGGCGTTCCGCGAGTACCTCGCCGACGCCGAGCGAGCGTACGACGCGGGGATGAACCGGTTCGTGCTCCCCGGACGATCGCGGTTCCGGGACTACCTCTCGCTGGACGTCCTCGCCGGGGGACGGGAGCTCGACCTCCTCTCCACGCTCGACGAGACGGTGCGGTCGTACGTCGATCACCCGAAGCTCAGGCAGCTGTTGGAGTACGCGCTCGTCTTCCTCGGCGGGTCGCCGCACAACACGCCGGCGCTGTACCAGCTGATGAGCCACGTCGACTACGGGCTCGGCGTCTACTACCCCATGGGCGGGATGTACGAGGTGATCGAGGCGGTCGAAACGGTGGCGCGCGACGCCGGCGCAGACGTTCACACGGGCGTCGAGGTGACGGCGCTGGAGCCGATAGACGGCGGCGTCGAAGTCGAGCTCGGCGGCGACCGCTACGTCCACGATCGGGTCGTCTGTAATGCGCCGCCGGCGCACGTCGAGCGCGAGCTGCTCCCCGACGGCGCCGTCTCGCGGGTCGGCGACTACTGGGACCGGCGGACGTACGGGCCCGCGGCGCACCTGCTGTACCTCGGCGTCGAGGGGGAGCTGCCGGAGCTGGAACACCACACGCTCGCGCTGCCGACGGACTGGGACCCGCACTTCGCGGCGATATTCGACGACCCCGCGTGGCCGACTGGGGAGACGGACCCGGTCGTGTACGTGAACGTGCCCTCGCGCACCGACCCGTCGGTCGCGCCCGACGGCCACGAAGCGGTCGTGACGCTCGTGCCGCTCGCGCCCGGGCTCGACGACACCCCCGAGCGACGGACGGCGCTCAGGGAGCGCGTCCTCGACGCCGTGGCGTCGCGGGCCGGCGCCGACCTCCGCGGCCGGATCGTCGCCGAGGAGTCCGCGTGCGTCTCCGAGTTCGCCGAGCGGTTCGACCAGCCCGGCGGGAGCGCGCTCGGACTCGCGCACACGATGCGACAGACCGGCCCGCTCCGCCCCGGGCCGCGCGTCCGCGGGACCGACCGGCTCTACTACGTCGGCGGGAGCAGCAACCCGGGGATCGGGGTGCCGATGTGCCTGCTCGGCGGCGAACACTGCGCGGCCGCCGTCGAGGCGGACGTCGGCGCTGGCCCGCTGGACCGACTCCCGCTGGTCGGTCGATGACCGCGAGGGACGAAACGATCGTCTGGTATTTAACCGATAAATAAGAATATTTCGAATAATACGAGTCGGTTCCGGAATCTGTTAGAAAAACCTTACCAGTCAGGTTGGTACATTTAATAAATACGCCACGTGATACACACCGTCGCATGATCGAAACAGCAGCGGCCGACATACTCGCAGGCGGAATGGTCCCGCTCGAAATGACCCAAACGCAGATCTTCGAGGCCGTTCAGAGCGACACGCTCCTCGCTTCGTCGCTCTGGATCAACATCGCCCTCGCGGGCCTCTCGATCCTCCTCTTCGTGTACATGGGCCGGAACGTGGAGGACCCGCGCGCGCAACTGATCTTCGTGGCCACGCTGATGGTCCCGCTGGTCTCTATCTCCAGTTACACCGGCCTCGTCTCCGGGCTCACGGTGAGCTTCCTCGAAATGCCGGCCGGCCACGCATTGGCCGGGCAGGAGGTTCTCACCCCGTGGGGCCGGTACCTCACGTGGGCGCTGTCGACGCCGATGATCCTCATCGCGCTCGGCCTGCTGGCCGGGTCGAACACCACGAAGCTGTTCACGGCCGTCGTGGCCGACATCGGGATGTGCGTCACCGGCCTCGCGGCCGCGCTGACGACGTCTTCGTACCTGCTCCGCTGGGTGTGGTACGCGATCAGCTGCGCGTTCTTCGTCGTCGTCCTCTACATCCTGCTCGCCGAGTGGGCCGAGGACGCCGAGATCGCCGGGACGGCGGACATCTTCAACACGCTGAAGGTGCTCACCGTGGTCCTCTGGCTCGGCTACCCGATCTTCTGGGCGCTCGGCGCCGAGGGGTTGGCGGTGCTTGACGTCGCGATCACCTCGTGGGCGTACAGCGGGATGGACATCGTCGCGAAGTACCTCTTCGCGTTCCTCCTGCTCCGGTGGGTCGTCAACAACGAGCGGACGGTCGCCGACGTGGCGTCCGGCCTCGGCTCGGGCTCGCGCGGCGGTGCGGCGCCCGCCGACGACTGAAGCCGGTCGCGTTCTCGCGGACCTTTTTTCGGTCGCTCGCCCGCCAGCGGTCGGCGTGACGACCGAGAGCAAAGCGCTAAACCCGCGGCGGCGGTGAATCGGGACATGAAACAGGCGATCGTCGCGCGGACGGACATCGGGATGGGCGAGGGGAAGCTCGCCGCGCAGGTCGCGCACGCGTCGCTGTCGGCGTATCAGGACGCGAGCGAGCGGGCGCGGAAGAAGTGGCAGGGCGAGGGACAGAAGAAGGTCGTCCTCAAGGGCGACTCCGAGAGCCGGCTGTTCGAGCTGGCCGACAAGGCGGACAGGGAGGGGCTCTCGTACGCGATCGTCCGCGACGCCGGGCACACACAGTTAGAGCCCGGCACCGTCACCGCGCTCGCGGTCGGGCCGGCCCGCGACGACAGCGTCGACCGCGTGACCGGCGACCTCTCGCTGTACTGAATGGCCCCCGAACGCACCCTCCGCGAGGCGCACCCGACTGAGCGCGCCGTCGGGATCGCGTACTACGTCAGCGACGCCGACGGGATCGGCGGCCGGCTCCGCGAGTCGCCGGAGGACTTTCGGGTCCGGGAGCTGGAGGCGTTCGACGCGGAGCCGCTCGGCGTCGAAGCGGGGAGCTACCCCGAACTCGTCGTCCGGGCGACGCTCCGCGACTGGGACACGAACGACTTCGCGCGCCGGCTCTCGGACGCCCTCGGGATCAGCCGCGAGCGCGTCTCGTGGGCGGGGACGAAGGACAAGCGCGCCGTCACCACGCAGCTGTTCACGGTCCGCGGGGTCGACGCGGACGCGCTCCCCGAGATCCGCGGCGCCGATGTCGAGGCGCTCGGCCGGGCGGGGCGGAGCCTCTCGTTCGGCGACCTCGCCGGCAACGCCTTCGAGATCCGCGTCGCGGACGCGGTCGGGGAGGCACCCGAGCGTGTCGCGGACGCGGTACAAGACCTCCGGGCGTTCGCGGGCGGCGCGGACGGGCCGAACGACTCCTCGACCGGTGAGCGGGCGTTTCCGATCGAGGCGACCGTCGGCGTCCCGAACTACTTCGGCCAGCAGCGCTTCGGCAGCCGGCGACCGGTCACCCACGTCGTCGGGCTCGCGATCGCCCGCGAGGACCCCCGCGAGGCGGTCCGGCTGTACGCGGGTAACCCGGCCGAGACGGAGCCGGACGACACCCGCGCCGCGCGCGACCGTGTGAACGCGGCCTTCGGCGTGAGCGACGGTTCCGGAGCCGACGACGGCTTCGGGGCCGACGGCAGTCCCGGCGACGGCGGTCGCGCCGCCGACGGCACGGGCGACGGCGACTGGGCCGCGTGCCTCGACGCGATCCCCGGGAAGCTCCGGTTCGAGCGGTCGATGGTCCACCGGCTCGCCGACCGCGGCGTCGACCCCGACGCGCCGCCCGACGACGAGGACTGGTGGCACGCGCTGGAGGCCGTTCCCTCGAACCTCCAGCGGCTGTTCGTCAACGCCGCGCAGTCGTTCCTCTTCAACCGGATCATCAGCGAGCGGCTGCGCCGCGGCCTCCCCTTCGACCGCCCCGTCGCCGGCGACGTGGTCTGTTTCGCCGACGGCGACGCGCCCGGGGAGCTGTACGCGCCCGACGCGGACCGGCTCCAGCGGGTCGACGCCGACCGCGTCGACGTGGTCGCTAGGCACTGCGAGCGCGGGCGGGCGTTCGTCACCGCGCCGCTGGTGGGCACCGAGACGGAGCTCGGCGACGGCGAGCCCGGCGAGATCGAACGCGAGGTGCTCGCGGACGCCGGCATCGAGCCGGGGGACTTCGACCTCCCCGGCGAGTTCGACTCCGCGGGCACCCGGCGGGCGATCCTCCTTCGGACCGACCTCGACGCGTCGTTCGCGGACGGCGACCCCCGGTTCGCGTTCGCGCTGCCGAGCGGGTCGTACGCGACCGTGCTGCTCCGCGAGTTCACGAAGCGCGGCCCGCTAGCCCTCTGATCGATCCGCGTTTGTGTATTTTCGTTAACCTCGCGGCGGCGGAAACCACCACGATACTGCGACACGTTCCGAGCCGTTTTTGTGCGGCTGTCGTCAATCGAGGCCATGACCCGAATCGTCGTCATCGACCTCCACGGCCAGTTCACGCACCTCGAACGGCGGGCGCTCCGCGACCTCGGCGTCGACACCGAGATCGTCTCGGCCGACGCGCCGGCCGACGAGGTCGACGCTGACGGGGTCGTCCTCTCGGGCGGGCCCGACATGGACCGCGTCGGGAACGCACCGGACTACCTCGACCGCGACCTCCCCGTCCTCGGGATCTGCCTCGGAATGCAGCTGATCGCCAGCGAACTCGACGGTGCGGTCGGCGAGGGCGACTACGGCGGCTACGCCGACGTGGACGTGGAGATCGTCGACGACGAGGACCCGCTCGTCGGCTCGCTCGCGCCGGAGACGCGCGTCTGGGCCTCCCACGCCGACGAGGTGACCGAGCCGCCCGACGGGTTCGGTCGCACCGCCACCTCCGACGTCTGCGGCATCGAGGCCATGGCCGACCCGGACGCGGGGCTGTACGGCGTCCAGTGGCACCCGGAGGTCGCGCACACGGAGCGCGGCGAGGAGGTCTTCGAGAACTTCGTCGCGATCTGCGAGTCGGCCTGACGGCGTCGCGCGGACCCGAGGCCCGCCGGTAGCGGCGGTGAAAGAACGGAAGAAGACGGCGAGCGCCTACTCGTCGAACAGCTCGTCGACGGCCTCGCCCGCGGTCTCGACCGCCTCCTGCGCGACCGCCTCTCTGTCTGGCTCGGCGTCCGCGGGCGCGTTGAGGTAGACGTCGACGTCGAGGACCCCGTCCTCGAAGGTGACGGTGACGTCGAGATCCGTGACGGCCGACTGGTCGTAGTGTTTGAAAACGATCCCCTCGGCCGCCTCGGCGGCGGTGCGAACGACCTCATCGTCGCTCGGGTCCGAGGCGGCGTCGGCGTCGTCGGTCACGGCCTTACGCGCCGCCGGCGCCCGGGCCGCCCGGTCCCATCGGGCCGCCGCCGCCGGCGCCGCCCTGAAGCATCTGCTGGAGCTCGCTCTGGAGGTCGTCGAACTGCTCCTCGACGCGCTCCTCCTGCTTCGTGAGCTGCTCGACGCGGACCTCGAGCGAGTCGACCTTGTCCTCGAGGTCGTCGTAGGCGGACTCGTAGTCCGTCTCGACGAGGACCTCGCCGATCTCGCGGTACATGCCCGCGTCCTCGTCGACGTCTTCGAGGGCGTCGAGGGCGGTCTTCGACTCGTTGAGCGCGGACTGCGCCTGCTCCTTCTGCTCGGCGACCTGCTGTGCGGTCTCCTGAAGCTCCTGCAGCTCCTCGATCTTCTCCTGTGCCTCGGGCGGCATGTTCCCTTGCATGGGCGGACCGAGGCGGCCCGGACAGAAAAACCCCTTACTTCTCCGACGAGGGACAATTCGCAGCGCAGCGGACTGAAAGGCCGCCTTATCGGCATCTCCGGTGATCCTCAATCGCGGCCGGTACCGACGCGTTCGGCGACGGCGATCAGTCGCGACCAGCTGTTGACGCCGGCGCGCAGCGCCACGAGGTCGTCGGCGAGCACGCGGATCCGGACAGCGTCGCCCTCGCGGTCGACCGTCGCGGTCGAGCGGGCGTCGTCGATCTCGCCGATCTCGGGGCCGAGCGCGTCGGCCACGACCCGTGCGCGCCGCTCGGAGGGGTAGGTGAACGAGAGGACCGTCTCATGTGCGCGCGTCACGGTCCGAGAGGGAGACGAAAGCGTCGGATTACTCGACGTTCACTTCCTTCACGTCGCCGCCGCGCTCCTTCAGGAGGACGCGGTGGCCGCAGTACGGGCAGCGCACGCCGCCGTACTCGTCGAGGGTGACGTCGCGCTTACAGCGGGAGCACTTGTAGCTCATCGTCCTATTCCTCGTCGGCGAGCGCGGCGCGGATGGAGCGGCGGACGGTGCGACCGCCGGGCGTCTCGGGGCGGTACGCGCCGCCCGTGAACGTCTCGCCGGTCTCCTCGTTGACCCAGATGCCGGTACCCACGCGCTTGACGTCGTCGCCGTCGACGGTCGCGTTGCGCATCTCCTCTTCGATGTCCTGGACCCGCTTGCGGGCGACCCGGCCGTAGCGAGCGCCGAATCGGCCCGCGCTGCCGGTGCTTCGAGCCTTGTCCTCAGCCATAGTAGCCACTCCTACCGCCAGCGCAGGTAAAAAGGCTGCGAGTCGCGGCGGTTGGAAAGTCACGCGCGACGAGAGAAGGCAACCGGATGTGACGGCGGCGCGTGCCTGCGAGCGGCCGGAGCGAAGCGGCGGCCGCGAGGGGCACGCGCGAGGGAGTCAGTCGCCCGAAGCGAAGCGAGGGCGAGTGACGAGGCTGGGGAGGTGTGAGGCACGGGGCGGCGCTGTGCGGGGTGGGACTCGAAGGGGCAGCCG
>NZ_NEWI01000137.1:0-6657 GCF_002135005.1 Halorubrum sp. SD612
GCCCGGGCGCGACGGCGGCGCCGTCGCGCCCGGGCCGTCGAGCGCGGCGGCCGCGACACCGCCGGCCAACACGACCGTGATGGCGATGAGCAGGACGCCCGCGACGGGCGCCATCCCTCCGTCGGCGCGGTGAACGGCTGGTGGCACGGCGGCACTGCGGCGGGATCCGGTAAAAGGTCCCGCCAGCGGGCTCCGGAGCCGAGCCGCGTCAGACCTCGACGACGGGGCGCGGGACCGGGAGGGGTTCGATGTCGCCGAGGACGACGACGCGGGGCTCGTCGACGACCGTGATGCGGTACGTCTCGGCCGGAGAGAGCGTCCGGACGACCCCGTTCTCGTCGGTCGTGCCGATGGCCTGACTGTCGCCGTTGCCGACGGACTTGGTGACGGTGACGTCGGGGGCCGGCTCGCCCGTCTCGTCGTCGAGGACGGTCACGGTGACGGGGCCGCCCGGGTAGGTCCGGTCGACGGTGACGTTGAACCCGTCGCCGGACGCCGTGACCGGTTCGCTGTCGGGGAACGCGGACAGGTCGATGCGCTGGTGTTCGACGAACACCCGCTCGGTACCGCCGCTGACGAACGTCCGGAGGGTTCCGACCTCGTGCGGGATGGTGATCCGCTGGACCGAGCCGGCGCCGAAGGCGTCCGGCTCGCGGAGCGCCGCCGTCTCGGGGTAGGCCGCCTCGGTCACCGCGATCGCCGCGTCGTTCGAGATGTCGCCGCCGCCGCGGTCCCAGCGGTCCGTCCGGAACGCCTCGCGGACGTACTCGCCGTCGACGATCGCCGCGAGCACGACGGCGCCCTGACTCGACGCGACGTACAGCTCGTTCGGGCCGGACTGTCCGCGAGCGGTCGCGAGCGCGTGATCGCGGACCGGTCCCTCGTACGCCTGAAGCGCCACTTGGAGCTCGTCGAGCCGGCCGGGGGAGCTGAATCCGTCCGTCTCCTCGGCGAGGGCGTCGATCTCGTCGAGCCGCTCGTCGTACTCGCGGGCGGTCGCGGCCACGCGGACGAGGTCGTCGACGAGCTCGCGGTCGCTGATCTCCCCGGCCGCGTGCGCGCTGAAGGCGTTCGCCTGCCGGCTGGCCAACGCCACCTCCGCGCGCTCGACGCGGTTGATCTCCGCGAGGATCTGCTGTTGGCGCTCGACGCCCGCCTCGGCGCGTTCGATCCGGTCGACGACGGCCGCCGTCTCGAAGGCGGCGTCCGCGTCGGCGGTCGCGAACCCGAGCGACGACCCGAGGTCGGGGCCGCGGGTGTACGCGCTGACGCGCGTCGTCGCTTCGGCCGGCGTCGAGAGCGTCCGCAGCGTGAGGTTCGCCGTGTCGATCTGCGGCGCCGCCTGTCCGGCGGTCGTCGACGGCGGATCGGTCGAGGCGGCGGGATCGGCCGCCTGCGGGAAGTCGACGGGCGGCGCCGAGCCGGCGGACGGCGCCGAGCCGGCGGACGGCGAGACGGCGCCCGGGGCGGTGACGCCGGCGCCCGGGGCGGTGACGCCGGCGACCGGGGCCACGAGCAGCAGCACTGCGACCACGGCGATCGGGAGGGCTCTCATCGTCTGCGGGTTCGGCGCGCGGTACAAAAAATCCACCCACTGCGGTCGACCGCCGGCGTGGTCCGGGTCGACGGCGCCGTCGTGGGCGATTCCGTGGGCGAGGAGGAGCGGACGTTCGGCCGGGCGTCGTGTCAAAAAATAGCGTATGGAAAGCGTTTTGCCCGGCGCGGGAGTGACCGAGACGTATGCGGAACCCCGCCCTTCGCGCGCTCCTCGTCGCGCTCGTCGCGTTCGCGCTCGTCGCGAACGCCGGCGGCGCGGCGGCCGGCGCGGCTACGACTCCCTCTACCCTCGCCGCGGACGGCACCTCCACCCTCGCCGCGGACGGCACCTCCACCCTCGCCGCGGACGGCACCTCCACCCTCGCCGCGGACGGCACCTCCACCCTCGCCGCGGACGGCACGCCGATCCGCGACGCGGTCGAGGGCCCCTCGACGACGACCCGCCGACAGACCGGCGACGGCATCACGTCGCCGTCGGCGACGCGGATCCGAATCGCGCTGAATCCCGACCGCAGCGCCGACTGGACCGTCGCGGTGCGGTACTCGCTGGCGGACGAAAACGAGACCGCAGTGTTCAGGGCCGCGGGCGATCGCTTCGAGGAGGGCGAGGTCGGCCCGAACGCCGAGCTGTTCGAGGGGTTCCGCCGCGAGGCGAGCCGGAACGTCGACCGGTCGATGGCGATCCGAGACGTCGAGCGCGAGGTCGAGGTGTACGAGGACCCGGGCGAGTTCGACGTCGCCACGGAGGAGGCGGTCGCGGTCGGCGAGCTCCGGCTGCGGTTCACCTGGACGTCGTTCCTCGCGCAGGACGGCGAGAGCCTCGTCCTCGGTGACGCGCTGACGACGCCGGGCAACGAGACGTGGCTCCGCAGCCTCGAGTCGCGCCAGACCCTGGAGGTGGCGACGCCGGAGGGGTACACGGTGACGGGCACGCCGAGCAGCGCCGTGACGCAGCTCTCGGACGGCGACGTGATCGTCGAGGGGCCCCAGACGTTCGAGGGGGGCGAGCCCGTGGTGATAGTGTACGGCCCCGCGGACGTCGGCGGGCCGCCCTGGGCGATGTTGACGGCCGCAATCGTGCTCGCGGCGGCCCTCGTCGCCGGGAGCGTCGTCGGCTACCGCCGGATCAACCCCGACGGAGACGGCGCCGGGAGTCCGGTCGCGAACGGCGACGGGTCGGCGCCGAACGGCGCCGAGCGGGACCCCGCCGCCGACCCGAGCGCGGGCGGCGTGCCCGGAACCGACGCCGTCGGCGACCCCGCCGAGGAGGACGACGCCGGCGACGACGAGCCGGACCTCTCGCTGCTCTCGGACGAGGAGCGCGTCGAGCGGCTCCTCGACGCGAACGGAGGCCGGATGCGGCAGGCCGACATCGTCGCCGAGACCGGCTGGTCCGACGCGAAGGTGTCGCAGCTGCTCTCGGCGATGGCCGACGAGGGGCGCGTCGAGAAGCTCCGACTGGGCCGTGAGAACCTCATCTCGCTGCCCGACGGCGCGGAAGCGGAGGGCGACGACGGGGACGGCGGCGACGCCGGCGGCGGGGACGGTCGCAGCGACGCCGACGAGTAGCGAGACCGGTTCCGGCCGCGGGGGCTGCCGGGCCGAACGTCGACCCGACCGAACGGAAACCGCTAATCTGCCGTCGACCGTTCCGAAAACCATTACAGGGCGAGCGACCGAGTATTGATCATGAAAGTTCTGGTGACCGTCAAGGAGGTCGCGGAGGCGGACGACGACTTCGCGATCGAAGGGACCGACATCGCCGAGTCCGACCTCGAGTACGACCTCAACGAGTGGGACGACTACGCCGTCGAGGCCGCCGTCCAGCTCGCCGAGGCCGGGATCGCGGACGAGGTCGTGACCGTCACGGTCGGCCCGGAGCGCGCCGAGGAGACGATCCGGATGGCGCTCGCGAAGGGCGCGGACCGCGCGGTCCGCGTCTGGGACGACGCGCTCGACGGCGGGTTCGCGGACGTGGCCTCGAAGGTCGACCTGTTCGAAGCGGTCGTCGACGAGGAGGAGCCGGACCTGATCCTCGGCGGCGTTCAGGCCGCGGACACCGGCTTCGGCGCGACTGGCGTCGCGCTCGCGGAGCGGATCGGGTTCGAACACGCGGCGGTCGTCAACAACCTCGACGTCGACGCGGACGCGGGCGTCGCGCACGTCCACCGCGAGCTCGAGGGCGGCGTCGAGGAGCTGACAGACGTCGACCTCCCGGCGGTGTTGACGGTCCAGACCGGCCTCAACGAGCCGCGGTACGCGAGCCTCCGCGGGATCCGGCAGGCGCAGCGCAAGGAGATCGCCGCGAAGGACTTGGCCGACCTCGGGCTGGAGGCCGCCGACGTCGAGAGCGCGCTGACGGTCACCGAGATGTACGAGCCGGAGAGCGAGTCGGACGCGGAGATCATCGAGGGCGACGCCGGAGAGTCCGCGAGCCGCCTTGCCGAGGTCCTGCGGGACAAGGGGGTGGGCGCGTGATGAGCGTGCTCGTCGCCGCCGAACACCGCCGCGGAGAGCTCCGAGACGTCTCGTACGAAGCGATCACGGCCGGGCGGGAGCTCGCCGACGCGCGCGACACCGACCTCCACGTGGCCGTCGTCGCGGGCGACGTCGACCGGTTCGCGGAGGAGCTGAACCGCGAGGGCGTCGACGCGATCCACGCCGTCGCCGACGGCGAGGAGTTCGACCACAACGCGTACCAGGCGGCGGTGTCGACGCTCGCGGACCGGCTCGACGTCGGGGCGGTGGTGCTGCCCAACTCCGTCAACGGCCTCGACTACGCGCCGGCGCTCGCGGAGGACCTCGGCGTGCCGATCGTGACCGACGCGGTCGGGATCGACTACGACGACGGGCTCACCGTCACCCGCGAGATGTACGGCTCGAAGGTCGAGACGACCGTCGACGTCGCCGGCGACCGGTTCGTCCTCACGGCCCGCGGCGGCGAGTGGCCGCCCGCCGACGGGGTCGGCGACGCGACCGTCGAGACGGCCGAGGTCGACATCCCCGAGTCGGGCGCCCGCGTCACGGGCTTCGAGGAGGTCGGCGGCGGCGACGTCGACATCGCGGACGCCGACGTGCTCGTCTCGGTCGGCCGCGGCATCGAGGAGGAGGAGAACCTCGAACTGGTCGAGGAGCTCGCGGACGCGCTCGGCGCGACGCTGTCGGCGTCGCGGCCGATCGTCGACAACGGGTGGCTGCCGAAGAACCGGCAGGTCGGCCAGTCGGGCAAGGTCGTCACGCCGGACGTGTACATCGCGGTCGGCATCTCCGGCGCGGTCCAGCACGTCGCCGGCATGAAGGGGTCGGACACGATAATCGCGATCAACACCGACCCGAACGCGCCCATCTTCGACATCGCCGACTACGGGATCGTCGGCGACCTCTTCGACGTGGTGCCCGAACTCGTCGGCGAGTTCGAGTGAGCGCGTCGGCGAGTTGACCCGGGAGACCGGGCCGGAGAAACACCTATCACACTCGTCTCGGATGTGACGACTATGCCACATATTCGGGGGACGATCCACGGCGTCGCCGCGATGGTGATGCTCGTCGTCGGCTCGATGCTGACGAACACGATCCGCGAGGAGTACGAGCTGTTCGCGCAGATGGCCGCGACGACCACGCACCTGCTCGTCGACGTCGCGGAGCTGCCGGTGTCGCGGGAGATCGCCGAAGTTGTCGTGCCTCTCGGCGTCCTGATGGGCGTCTGGGTGTTCGCCTACGAGCTCCAGCGGCTCTCCCGAAGCGAGTGACACCGAAGGGGGCGGGTCGGTCTCGGTTCGTTTATCACCCCGCCGACCCTCCGATCGGGCAATGAGCGAGGCCGACGAGCAGACGGCTGCGACCGCGACCGGCCGGGAGATCTGGATCGAGAAGTACCGGCCGCAGACGCTCGACGACATCCACGGACAGGAGGAGATCGTCGAGCGCCTCCAGAGCTACATCGCGCAGGACGACGTGCCCCACCTTCTCTTTTCAGGGCCTGCGGGCGTAGGAAAAACCACCGCCGCCACCGCCATCGCCCGCGAGATCTACGGCGAGGACAACTGGCGCGGCAACTTCCTGGAACTGAACGCCTCCGACCAGCGCGGCATCGACGTCGTCCGCGACCGGATCAAGGGGTTCGCGCGCTCCTCGTTCGGCGGCGACTTCCGGATCGTGTTTCTCGACGAGTCCGACAGCCTCACGGATGATGCACAGTCAGCGCTCCGCCGCACGATGGAGCAGTTCTCCGACAACACACGCTTCATCCTCTCGTGTAACTACTCGTCGAAGATCATCGACCCGATCCAGTCGCGCTGCGCCGTCTTCCGCTTCTCGCCGCTGTCGGACGAGGCGGTCGGCGGGATGGTCCGCGAGATCGCCGCCGCGGAGGGGATCGAGGTGACCGACGCGGGCGTCGACGCCCTCGTGTACGCGGCCGACGGCGACATGCGCCGCGCGATCAACTCGCTCCAGGCGGCGGCGACGACCGGCGACGTCGTCGACGAGGAGGCCGTGTACGCGATCACGGCGACGGCCCGCCCGGAGGAGATCGAGTCGATGGTGACCGACGCGCTGGACGGCGACTTCGCGCGGGCGCGCTCGACGCTCGACACGCTGCTCACGGAGACGGGGATGGCCGGCGGCGACGTGATCGACCAGCTCCACCGCTCCGTCTGGGAGTTCGAGCTGAGCGAGCGCGAGGCGGTGCGGCTCATGGAGCGCATCGGCGAGGCCGACTACCGGATCGCGGAGGGCGCCAACGAGCAGGTCCAGCTGGAGTCGCTGCTCGCGGCGCTATCATTAGACGAATAGACTGAGGGCGGATCTCCGCTCGTTCATTTATAAACAGTCGGCCGCGGACGGATGACGAACACCGCCAAAGCCCCAGCCGCTCGTTTATAAATATCTGATCGCAGATCGGCGGCGAACACCGCCAAAGCCCCAGCCCCGAGGCGGGCGCACGCTCGCTGTCGCCCGAAAATCTTCGATTTTCGGGATGACGAGACGCCGAAGGCGTCTCGAACCACGCTCCTCACTCGGTCGCTACCGCTCCCTCGTTGCGGTGCTTACGTCGCCTGCGCCCGCCTCGCGACTGCCTCTTTGAGTCCCGCCCCGCCC
>NZ_NEWI01000138.1:0-2212 GCF_002135005.1 Halorubrum sp. SD612
CGGTTTATACATGCTTCACTCCCGAGCGTAGCCCCAGTCCGATCGACTCGAGCTAGCCGCCGTCGACTTCGGGGGTCGGCTCGCCGAGTTACGTCCCGATCCCGACGCTGGAAACGACCCCCGGCCCGAAGCGTCGGAAGTAGGTGCGCCCGAAGGCGTCGCCGAACCGGTTCCGGTACCCCCAGAGGGCCTCGCGAGTCGCCATGTGGTCGGGCTAGTCGGCTCGCGGGTAAAAGTCGCGCGGGAGGCCGGGGAGCCGGGTCGCCCCGGTCCGTACCGCTCCCGCCGAGGCCGCCGGTCAGTCCGAGACGCGGAAGGTCCGCGTCGTGTCCCTGTCCCCGCGGACCACGTCGACCTCGACGAGCCCCAGCGAGGTGAATATCTCGCCCCAGTCCCGGTAGTACAGCGGCGTCTCGTCGTCGACGTAGTTCACGTCCGGACCAGTCGACGCCGACTCGCCGATCGGGCCCTCGATTTCGGCCGTGACGAGGACCTCGTCGGTGATCCGCGCTATCTCCGCGAAGGCCCCCTCGACGTCCGGGTGGAGGTGTTGGAGCGTCTCCACCGAGTACACCGCGTCGAACGCGCCGTCGTCGAACTCCCCGACGAGGTCCTCTATCGGGCCGCGGTGAAAGGTCCCCTCGGCGGCGAGTTCGGGGTAGGCGTCGCGCATCGTCTCGAACGCCTCCGCGTTGATGTCGACGCCCGAGAGGTCCTCGAAGCCGGCGTCGGCGAGGTGTTCGAGGTGCCGGCCCGACCCGCACCCCAGTTCGAGGACGGCCGCGTCGCGGTCGAGCCGCGCGGCGAGGGCCTCGCGGATCAGTTCGCTCGTCTCGTTGGGCCCGTAGTGCGCGTAGTACGTCGGCGAGTACTCGCCCGCCCGGTTCGTCCAGGCGTCTCGGACGGTGTCTATGTTCACGGGTAACGACTCTGACAGCGAGGCATAACGCCGTCGAACGGCGCACGGTGTGCGCCGACGCCGCCGCGGCCCGCTCGCACGCGTCGGCCGCCGCCAGCCCCCGGCGGATCGCAATTTGTACGCGGGCGTCAGGGCGGGTTTGACGCCCCGAGCGCGGTCGCCTCGTCCTTCAACCGTCGGGCGGATTCCCGGCGGAACGAAACGAGGGAAGCGCATATGAGTATCAGTATTCCGAAAGAAATACAAAATATACACGAAACCGAGTAAATATGCTCAGCGAAAAGACGGCGATCGTCACAGGCGGCTCGGCCGGCATCGGGAGGGCCATCGCTGCGGAGCTCGTCGACCGAGGGGCGTCGGTCGTGATCGCGAACAGGACCGAGGAGACGGGCCGGGAAACCGCCGAGGAGCTCGGCTGTTCGTTCGTCCAGTGCGACGTCTCGTCGTACGAGTCCGTCGAGTCGCTGGTCGAACGGACGGTCGACGAGCACGGCGGGCTGGACATCCTCGTGAACAACGCCGGTATCGGGCTCACCGGAACGGTCGAGGAGACGTCGATCGAGGACTGGCACAAGCTGTTAGAGATCAATCTCAACGGGGTTATCTACGGGACCCGCGCGGCCATGCCGTACCTGCGCGAGTCCTCGGGAGCGGTGCTCAACGTCGCGTCGGTGTTCGGGCTCGTGGGGGGACCCCAGACCGCCGCGTACGCGACCGCGAAGGGCGCTGTCGTCAACTTCACCCGAACGACGGCCGTCGATTACGCCGACGCCGGCGTCCGGGTGAACAGCATCTGCCCCGGCTTCGTCGAGACCGAGATGACTGAGTCCGAGCTCAACGACGACTCCTTCTACGAGTTCGTCCTCAGTCAGACGCCGATCGGCCGTATCGCCGAACCGGAAGAGGTCGCCGAACCGGCGGCGTTCCTCGTTTCGGACAAGGCCTCGTACATCACCGGAGTCAACCTCTCGATCGACGGCGGGTGGACGACGCACTAGCGCGCCCCCGTCGGCTTCGACTCCGGCCCGTCCCGTCATATTCGCCGTGACCCGGGCGACCCCGCACTCGCTGATCCGTTTAAGTGGTGTCCCCTCACACGTTAGTCTATGACAGACACGGAATACGACTACGTCGTGGTCGGCGCCGGGTCGGCGGGGTGCGTCCTCGCGAATCGACTCACCGCCGACGCCGAGACGACGGTCCTGCTCTTGGAGGCGGGCGAACCCGACGACGACCGGAACGTCTCGATTCCGGCGGCGTTCCCGGAGCTCTTCAAGGGCGAGGCGGACTGGG
>NZ_NEWI01000138.1:2222-6551 GCF_002135005.1 Halorubrum sp. SD612
GCCGCCGACGCCGGAACGACGGTCCTGGCCTGGGGGGCGGGGGAACCCGACAGCGACCGGACCGTCTCGATTCCGGGGGCGTTCCCGGAGCTCTTCAAGGGCGAGGCGGACTGGGAGTACTACACCGAGCCGCAGGACGCCTGCGCCGGCCGGGAGCTCTACTGGCCGCGCGGCAAGACGCTCGGGGGGTGTTCCTCGACGAACGCGATGATCTACGTTCGGGGGCACCCGTCGGACTACGACCGGTGGGCAGAGCTGGGCAACGACGGGTGGGGGTACGACTCGATGCTGGAGTACTTCAAGCGGGCGGAGACGTTCGAGCCGTCGGGGTCGACGTATCACGGGAGCGAGGGCCCGCTCAACGTCACCGACCAGTCGTCCCCGCGACCGGCCTCGGAGGCGTTCGTCAGCGCGGCCGCGCAGGCGGGATACGACCGCAACGACGACTTCAACGGGGCCGAGCAGGCGGGCGTCGGCCTCTACCACGTCACCCAGAGGAACGGGAAGCGCCACAGCGCGGCGGACGCGTACCTCAAGCCGGCGCTCGACCGGTCGAACCTCACCGCCGAGACCGGCGCGCAGGTCACCGAGGTGACGATCGAGGACGGTCGCGCGACGGGCGTCGAGTACAGCCGGGACGGCGAGGTTCGCACCGTCGACGCGACCGAGGAAGTCGTCCTCAGCGCCGGCGCGGTCAACTCCCCGCAGCTGCTCATGCTCTCCGGGATCGGCGACCCGGAGCACCTCGCGGACCGCGGCGTCGACGTCGAGGTCGCGTCGCCGGGCGTCGGTCGGAACCTCCAGGACCACCTGTTCGCGTTCGCCGTCTACGAGGCCGACGACGACGTGAGCACGCTCGACGACGCCGGCGGCCTGCGGGACCTGTTCAACTGGTTCGTCTTCAAGCGGGGGAGGCTCACCTCCAACGTCGGCGAGGCCGGGGGGTTCGTCCGCACCGACGAGGACGAGCCCCGTCCGGACCTCCAGTTCCACTTCGCCCCCTCGTACTTCATGGAACACGGGCTCGCGAACCCCGAGACGGGGAGGGGGCTGTCGATCGGCGCGACGCAGCTCCGACCGGAGAGCCGCGGCCGCGTCCGGCTCGCCTCGGACGACCCGTTCGACGACCCCGCGATCGACCCGAACTACCTCGACGAGCGCGCGGACCTCGACGCGCTCGTCGAGGGCGTCAAACGCGCCCGCGAGATCGCCCGACAGGACGCCCTCTCGGAGTACGTCGGTCGCGAGCGGTGGCCCGGCGAGGAGGTCGAGACCGACGAGGAGATAGCCCGCCACGTCCGCGAGGAGTGTCACACCGTGTACCACCCCGTCGGGACGTGTAAGATGGGCGACGGCGAGGCGGCGGTCGTCGACGACGAGCTCCGGGTCCGCGGCGTCGACGGGCTCCGCGTCGTCGACGCGAGCGTGATGCCCGAGCTCGTCGGCGGCAACACGAACGCACCGACGATAGCGATCGCCGAGCGGGCGGCGGACCTGATCCGCGACGACCGGACGGCGGCCGCCGAGGGGCGAGTCTCGGCCGCCGGCGACTAGCCGGGCCGACGGTCGCCCGCCCTTCCGTGGCGAACAACACGTCGACCGCGCCTCCGTGTCAGACGCGCGCACGACGCAACGACTATACGGACTCCGGGAGTCACGTTGGGTAATGGCCTCGCTCACCGACCACCTGGCGGACCTCGTCGCGGACGTCGACGCCGCGCTGCTGTTCTCCCCGACGAGCTCCTTCTACGAGCGATTCGCGGACGCCGAGGTCGAGGTCGTCGTCGTCGCGCCCGACAACGACGTCGACGCGGAGACGTTCGTCGAGCTTCCCCTCCGGTTCGACAACGTCAAAGACCGGATCCGGTTCGGCATCGAGGGCGCGATGGACGCCGACCTCCTCGCGGCGGGCGACGAGGTGGCCTGCGTCGCCTCCGTCTTCGGCGGCGGCTCGGACGCGGTGGTCCGCGTCACGGTCGAGGAGGGGATCCACACCGGCATCTTCGACCTGTTCGCCAACTCCCGGGCGGAGCCGAGCGTCATCCGCGACGTGTTCGAGGTCGCGATCGAGCTCGGCAAGAAGGGACAGAAGGGGAAGCCGGTCGGCGCGCTGTTCGTCGTCGGCGACGCGGGGAAGGTGATGAACAAGTCGCGGCCGCTCTCGTACAACCCCTTCGAGAAGAGCCACGTCCACGTCGGCGACCCCATCGTGAACGTCATGCTCAAGGAGTTCTCGCGGCTGGACGGCGCGTTCGTCGTCTCAGACTCCGGGAAGATCGTCTCGGCGTACCGCTACCTCGAACCCGCCGCCGAGGGGGTCGACATTCCGAAGGGGCTCGGCGCGCGCCACATGTCCGGCGCCGCGATCACCCGCGACACGAACTCGACCGCGATCGTCCTCTCGGAGTCCGACGGACTCGTCCGCGCGTTCAAGGCCGGCGAACTCGTCTTGGAGATCGATCCGGAGGAGTACTGACCCATGTTCGCGGCCCAGGTCTCCGTCCCCGAGTTCCTCCTGAACGTCCCGTACCGCATCTGGCTGGCGCTCGGCGTGCTCCTCTTGGGGCTCCTCCTCGCGTACCTCACCGGCGTGGTCAACCGCCGGCTGCTCCGGCGCGCCGGGGTTCCGGAGGTGATCGAGGGCACCGCCTTCGAGCGCACCGCGCGGGAGTTCGACACCTCGACGGTGCGGATACTGGCGCAGCTGTCGAGCTACTTCATCGTCGCCGTCACCGGCATCGTCGCCCTGACCGTCGCGGACGTGAACTACCTCGAACAGTTCTGGTCCGGGGTCGCCGCGTTCCTCCCGCGGCTGTTCGTCGCCGTGCTCGTGTTCATCGTCGGGATCGTCGTCGGCGACAAGGCGGAACTGCTCGTCGCCGAGCGCCTCCGTGGCGTCAAGCTCCCCGAACTCGGCGTGCTCCCGACGCTCGTGAAGTACAGCGTCGTGTACGTCGCGACGCTCATCGCGCTCGGGCAGGTCGGCGTCCAGACGCTCGCGCTCATCGTGCTGCTCGCGGCGTACGCGTTCGCGCTCGTGCTGTTCGCCGCGCTCGCGACGAAGGACCTCGTCGCCTCGGCCGCGGCCGGCGTCTTCCTCCTCCTCCGGCAGCCGTACGGCATCGGCGACGAGGTGCGGGTCGCCGGCGAGCGCGGCGTCGTTCAGGAGGTCGACCTCTTCGTTACCCACATCGAGACGGACGGCGAGGAACACGTGATCCCGAACCACGCGGTGTTCCGCGACGGGATCGTCCTGATCCGGGAGTGACGCCGCAGCTTCGGTCGCCTCGCGGTCGCCCCCGTCACCCGTTCTCACGCTGTGAAAGTCGTCGGCCCTCTATAACCCGACGCGCGACGAACGTGGAGTCATGGCTCCCGATACCGCGAGCGTCGCCTGCGACGGCTGGGACGGCAGCGAGTGCGAGGGGACGCCGCACTGTCCGCCGCGCTGTCCGCGGTTCGTCGACAAGGAGGGGACGCGCTGGACGATCCGCCCGGCGGTCGACGCCGACGAGCCGTTCCTCGCCGAGATGTACGAGCGGTTCGACCGCGCCGACCGCGCGCAGGGGCTCCCGCCCGTGAGCCGCAGCCGACGCGTCGAGTGGATCCGCTCGATGCTGACCGAGGGGAACAACGTCGTCGCGGAGCGGGACGGCGAGCCCTTCGGTCACGCGATGTACACGCCCACCGACGCCCCGGTTCCCGAACTCGCCGTCTTCGTCCACCCCGACGCGCAGGACCGGGGCGTCGGGACGGAGCTGTGCCGACACGTGATCGCGAACGCCGCCGCCGCCGGCCGGGACGGGATCGAGCTCCACGTCGAGACGGGCAACCGCGTCGCCCGGAGCGTCTACCGGACGGTCGGCTTCGAGGTCGTCGAGCGGTGCGGCGACCTCCGGATGCGCCTCGACCTCGACGACCCGATCGCGACCGAGGTCTGCTGGCCGCCGCTCGCCCGCGAGGGCCCCGCGGAGCCGGCCGTCGACCTCTCGCCGACCGGGGACGGGGCCGGACGCTCGCCGGCCGACGACTGACGGCCGAACGCCGGCGGCAGACGGCCGAACGTCGGCGGCGGATTCGCCGCGACGCCCCGCCGCCGACCGCTTCGCCACCGCAACCGTTAGGCCCCGCCGACCCCAGGGTACCGTAACCGTGGAGGACGCCATCGAGTGCGCTCGCAACCCCCACTTCTACGAGGGACCGAACGCCTCCCACCCGGCGGCCCCCACCCCGCCACCCCAGCTTCCCGCCTCCCACCCCGCACCCCCACTCGCGCGCAGCACCAGCGGCGCTGCCACCAGTCCACGCACCCCCACCCCACCGCACCGC
>NZ_NEWI01000139.1:0-6170 GCF_002135005.1 Halorubrum sp. SD612
GCGACCGATGACCCGCCTCGGCCGGATCCGGACGGAGGCGGTCGCGGCGGGGCGCTCGTTCCTCCGCCGGCGGACGGCGGTGTTCTTCACCTTCTTCTTCCCCGTCATCCTCGTCGTCATCTTCGGCGCGTTGGTGCGGACCCAGCCCACCGGGGGCGGCCTGTTCGCCGAACCGGCGGGCTACTACATCCCGGGCTACCTCGCGGTCGTCGTCCTGTTCACGCCGCTGTCGCGGGTCGGCTCCGAGATCGCCCGCCACCGCGACGGCGGGCGGTTCGAGAAGCTGGCCACCACCCCCCTCTCCCGCGCCGAGTGGCTGCTCGCGCACACGCTCGTCAACGTCGGGATCATCGGCGCCGCGAGCCTGCTCATCCTCGGGCTCGTGCTGGCGGTGACCGACGCGGCCCTCGTCGTCTCCCCCGCGCTCGCCGCGCTGCCGGTCTTCGTCGCGGTCGCGGTGGCGCTGTTCTGCGGGCTCGGCGCCGTCCTCGGCGCGCTCGCGGACTCGCAGGACGGCGTGATCGCCGCGAGCAACACGGTCGCGCTCCCCCTGCTCTTCCTCTCGGAGACGTTCGTCACGCCGGCGCTGCTGCCCGAGTGGTTCCTGCCGGCGGTCGCCGCCTCGCCGCTGACGTACTTCGCGCGGGGGACCCGGGCGATCACCTTCGAGGGCGGCGCGTGGGCCGGCGACCTGCTCGTGTTGACCGCGCTCGCGGCCGGCTTCCTCGCGGTCGGGGCGTACGCGGTGCCCCGCACGGAGTGAGCGCCGACCGTGAGCCCGGGGCGGCCGACGGCGAGCCCGGGGCGGCCGCCGGCGAGCCCGGGAACGGACGGCGTCCGGCGTCGGCCCGGAACCGTTCATTTATGTCCGCAGCCCGCGCATCCGTGAACCGAGAGGGAAAGCCGTTGACCACCGTTCACTTCACTTGTCCGGACTGCGAGCAGACCATCGAGGTCAACGACGCGATGCGGGAGACGATACTCGACACCGGCTGTCCGGTGTGTACCGCGGCCGCGGCGGAGGGGGACTTCGCCGTGGCGTGCGAGTAGCCGTCGCCGCGATCCCCGCCGGATCGGGGGGCGCTGCCACGCGTTCGCACATCGCATCCGCTTGCTGAGGCTTTTTGCGTCGACCGCGACAACCCTTCGGCGATGACGCCCGAACTCGAGGAGATGGATCTGGGTACCGTGCCGCTCGGCCGGACCGGCCTGCGGACGAGCGAGCTCCAGTTCGGCACGTGGCGGTTCGGCCGCGTGACCGAGGCGGGGAACGTCGAGATCGACGAGGAGCGCGCCCACGAGCTGCTCGACGCCTACGAGACAGCCGGCGGGCGGTACGTCGACACCGCCGACGTGTACGGCGGCGGCGACTGCGAGCGCTGGATCGGCGACTGGCTCGCCGAGCGCGACCGCGAGCGCTACACGGTCGCCTCGAAGGTGTACTGGCAGATCCGCGACGGCGACCCGAACAGCCGCGGCACGAACCGGAAGAACGTCCGCCACCGCGTCGACGCCCTGCTCGACCGGCTCGGCACCGACTACGTCGACGTCCTCTACATCCACCGCTGGGACGACGAGACGCCCGCCCGCGAGCTGATGAAGACCCTGAACGGGCTCGTCGAGTCCGGCAAGGTCCACTACCTCGGCGCCTCCACGCTCCGCCCGAACGCCTGGAAGGTCGCCCGGGCCAACGAGATCGCTCGGAGCGAGGGGTGGGAGCCGTTCAAAGTGCTTCAGCCGCGGTACAACCTCGTCGACCGCGAGATCGAGGGAGGCTACCTGGAGTTCGCGCGGCAGCGCAACCTCGCCGTCTCCCCGTGGAGCCCGCTCGGGCAGGGCTTCCTGACCGGGAAGTACGACCGCGACGCCGACCTCCCCGACGACTCGAAGGCCGCCGAGTCGAGCCGGTTCCAGGAGGCGTACCTCACCGAGGAGAACTTCGACGTCCACGACGAGCTCGACCGGGTCGCCGACGAGGTCGACGCCTCCCCGGCCCAGACCGCGCTCGCGTGGCTCGCCCACCGCGACGGCGTCACCGCGCCCATCGTCGGCGCGCGCACCGTCGACCAGCTGCGAGAGAACCTCGCTGCCGCGACGATCGACCTCTCCGACGAGCAGGTCGAGCGGCTGACCGCGGCCAAGCCGGGTCCGTACGACGCGCTGTAGAACGGTACCGTCGCTACTGCTCCGCGCAGTACTCGACGAAGTTCCGCAGGATCTTCAGCCCCGTCTCGCCGCTCTTCTCGGGGTGGAACTGCGTGCCGAACACGTTGCCGGCCTCGTTGGCGACGACCGCCGGGAAGTCGACGCCGTAGTCCGCGGTGGCGACGACCGCGGCCGGGTCGTCCGGCTCGGCGTAGTACGAGTGGACGAAGTAGGCGTACTCGCCCTCCACTCCCTCGACGAGGGGGTGGTCCCGCGTCACATCGAGCTCGTTCCAGCCCATGTGCGGCACCTTCCGGTCCACGTCGAACCGGACGTTGGTGCCGGGGACGAGGTCGAGCCCCGTCACCTCGCCTTCGCCCTCGTGGTCCGCCTCCTCGCTCGTCGTCAGGAGCATCTGCATCCCGAGACAGATCCCGAACAGGGGCCGGCCGGCCTCGGCGTGGTCGGTCAGCGCCTCGCGCAGCGGGCCGGCGTTCTCCATCCCCTCGCGGAACGCGCCGACGCCGGGGAGGACGACGCCGTCGGCCGCGGCGAACGCCTCGGGGTCGTCGGTGATCTCGACCGCCGCGCCCGCGCGCTCTAACCCGCGGGTCGCGGACCGGAGGTTCCCGAGCCCGTAGTCGACGACGACGACGTCCGCCAGCGTCTCCGCGGGCGGTTCGAAGGTGCTCATACCTCCACTCCGAGGGGGACGGAAAAGTCGGTTTCCCTTGCGACAGTCGGCACGCGCGGCCGGGAGGGGAAACGGACGGACGAAACGGAGCCGGAAAATCGGAGCCGGAAAACCGGGGCCGAAGCGCGCTCAGCTCACTTCAGCGCCGCCTCGGCCATCCGCTGCGGGAAGCCCAGGAGGAGCGCCACGAGCCCCTGCGCCTCGTCGCCCTCGCGGAGCGCCGACCGGATCCGCTGGGAGACGATCTCCACGGAGATGATCAACACGAGGATGACGAGGATCGTCGCCATCATGTTGGTGAACCGGAACAGCCCCTGCTGGACGGAGAGCACGTTGCCGAGCCCGCCGCCCCCGATGATACCGAGCGACACCGCGATCCGGACGTTGATCTCGAAGATGTACAGCGTCCACGCGATGAACGGGGTCGTCACCTGCGAGAGCATCCCGAAGGTGATCAGCTGCGGCTTGTTCGCCCCGGTCGTCTCCATCGCCTCGATCGGACCGTCCTCGATCTCCTCGAGCTCGTCCGTGAACAGGCGGCCGAGGTTGCCGACGGTGTCGGTGGCGATCGCGAGCGTCGCGGTCACCGGACCGATCCCGCCGAGCGGGATGTAGATGAGCCCCCAGACGAGCGCCGGGATGGCGCGGATGGAGGACATGATCCCGCGGAAGATGAAGTTGAACGGGAACGGCGTCACGCGGCCGGAGCCGAGCACGCCGAACAGCAGCGCGAGCGGGAACCCCATCACGGTGCCGGCGAAGCCCATCGCGAGGGTGATGCCGGCCTCGCCGAGCAGCGGCGTCTCGCCGCCGAACCCGCCCCAGATCAGGTTCCGCTCGTCGATGAACGCCCAGTAGTCGAGGAACCCGGTCGGGTCGATGAAGGGGAACGCGGGCGTGAGGAACGGGAAGAAGTCCCGCAGCGCGTTGAGGAAGTTCGGGAGGTAGTTCGGGATGTTCGCCGCGAAGAAGCCGACGGACGTGAGCGCGTAGTAGAACAGCCCGCCGAGGACGCCGAGCCCGACGAGGAACACCAGCGCGCGGACCCGACGCGCGAGGACGATCTGCTCGTACCGGTCGCGGACGCTGTCGCCGTAGCTCATTGGCCCATCCCCCCGCCCGTGGCTCGCTTCGTCGAGGCGTCGTCGGAGTCGCTCGACGGGTCGGGGCCGTCGTCGGCCTCGCCCTCGGGCGCGAACATGCCTTCGGTGTCGATGTCGCCGTAGATCTCGTCTATCACGTCCATGTCGAACTCGTCGCGGTAGCCGTCGAACACCTTCTCACCGTCGCGGAGCCCGATGAACCGCTCGCCGAACTTCCGGGCGAGGTTCACCTGGTGGAGGCTGATGACGGCGGTCAGGTCGCGGTCGGCCGCCGCCGTCCGGAGATACCCCATCACCTGCTGTGAGGAGCCGGGGTCGAGGCTCGCGACCGGCTCGTCGGCGAGCAGGATCGTCGGGTCCTGGACGAGCGCGCGGGCGATCCCGACGCGCTGCTGTTGTCCGCCGGACATCTGCTGGGCGTTCTGCTGGGCCTCGTCCAGGAGTCCGACCGTGTCGAGCGCGTCGAGCGCCTGAAGCTTGTCCTCCTCGCTCTGTCGCTGGAAGAGCGAGTCGAGGAACGTGTTCCGGTTGAGCGAGCCGGTGAGCGCGTTCGAGTACGCGTTCATCTGCCCGATGATGTTGTGCTGTTGGAAGATCATCGCGATGTCGGGGCGGGGCTCGTCGACCGGGGTGTCGCCGATCCGGATCTCGCCTTCGGTGGGGGTTTCGAGCCCGTTCATACACCGGAGGAGCGTCGACTTCCCCGAGCCGGAGACGCCGAGCACGATGACGAACTCTCCTTCGGGGACCTCGAAGGAGACGTCGTCGAGCGCGACGGTCTCGCCGAACCGTTTCGTTAGTCCCTCGACTGTGATACTGCTCATTAGGTCGAAATGGTGTTTTTCGGGGGTTTACGAAAGGTCTTCGAACTCGAGACCGAGCTGGTCGAGCACGTTGGCGATCATCTCGTAGTCGTCGATCGAGCCGTCCTGAACGCCGGTGAACCAGAGCGGCTCGCCGTCGTAGTCGTCGCCGTGACTGAGGTCGTCCTCCCCGACGTTCAGCATCGCTTCTTCGAGCTCGCCTTTCACCGGGTCGTCCCAGTTGGACCGAGTCACGAGCGGCGCGCGGGGGATCGGGTCGGAGACCGCGAGGAGGTCGAGCTGCGTGCCGGACGACTCGATCTCGTCGCCGGCGCCCTCGTACTCGGAGGAGATGTCGACGAAGTCCTGCGACATCTCCTCGAACTGCTCTTGGGGCACGTACGGGGCCGAGGAGAACGCGCCGGTCGTCGCGGCCATCACGTCGTCGCGCTGGACCATCTGCTCGCGCGCGGTCGTGTGGTCCGAGTACTCCGCCTCGAAGTTGCCGGCGTCGCCGTCGGGGGCGTTACCGATGTCGAGCCCCGCGTCCTGAAGCACCGTGAGCGGGACGAGCGTGCCGGACACGGAGAGGATGTCCCCCATGTAGATGAGCTCGCCCTGTAGGTCCGACAGCGACTCGATGCCGCTGTCCGGCGTCGTCGTGATCGTTGAGAAGTACTGCGCTGCGCCGTACGCGATCCGGATGCCGACGATGTCGAGGATGTCCTCGCCCGCGATGACCGCGGACGGCGAGATGTCCGCGATCTCTCCCTGGTCGTTACGGATGGCCTGAAGCGTCGCCGTGTAGCTCTCCGCGCGGCTCGGCTCGATCTCGACCTCGACCTCCGACTCGAGGTACTCGAACATCGGCTGGTACTGCTCCTCGATGGCGACGTCGGCCTCCGCCGGGTTCAACACGAACTGCGCCGTCGGCACGTCGTCGGTGCTTCCCGAGGTCCCGCCGTCGGAGCCGCCGCCGTCGCCGCCGTCGCCGCCGCCGGAACAGCCGGCGAGCGCGACCACGCCGCCCGCGCCCGCTGTCTTGACAAACGTACGCCGGTCCGCCGACCACCTGTTGTCGGACATACAGGCGATTCTTTCGCTCGCGCGACTAATCGTTTTCTATGTTTTCTATATAGATCGTGAACGACCGTCGCGATCGATCGGCGACGACCGCCGGATCAGAACTCTCCCAGTCGGGACTGACCCTCGCCGCCGCCCTCCCGTCCCCCGACGCCGCTCAGTTCGGCCGCTCGGGCGATCGTCTCGAAGAAGCCGTCGCGCTGGCTCCGGTCGTACAGCGTCGCCGCGGGGTGGACGGACAGCAGTACGCGCCGCGACTCGCCGGCGAGCCGGCCCTCGCCCACGGCGCCGGACGCCCGCGTGACCCCCCCCGCCCGGGGCGGGAGGGGTTCGTCCGGCCCC